>JAJNBO010000330.1 GCA_021156245.1 Ramlibacter sp.
GGAACAGGGCAAGTTCGCCGGCATCATCCTCGGCGAATACTCCATCGACGGCCTGCTGCGCTACGGCGTGCCGGCCGAGGTGTCCGCCAAGTACGCGGTCGCCTTGCTCGACGCCAAGGGACGCATCCTGGCCGGCAACACGGTGCCGCCGCGCAATCCGGCCACGCAGTTCCTGCCCTGGGCGTCCCAGCCGAACGAGTACGAAGTGCCGGTCTCGCCGGTGGGCAACGGCCTCATCATCCGCGCGCAGGCCTACCGCACCGGGCTCGGCGTGATCGGCAGCGGCCTGTTCTGGCTGGTCGGCGCCCTGTCGGCCATGACGGCCTGGATGCTGATCGCGAACTGGCGGCACACGCGCCGGCGCATGCAGGCGCAGCAGGCCCTGATGGCCGAGACAAACTTCCGGCGCGCGATGGAGAACTCCATGCTGACCGGCATGCGCGCGCTCGACATGCATGGCCGCATCACCTACGTGAACGCCGCGTTCTGCCAGATGACGAGCTGGAGCGAGGCGGAGCTGGTGGGCCGCACCCCGCCCTTTCCCTACTGGCCCGAAGAGGACCGCGAACTGCTGGCCGCCCGCCTGGAAGACGAGCTCAAGGGCCGCACGATCCAGGGCGGCTTCCAGGTGCGCGTGAAGCGCAAGGACGGCAGCCTGTTCGACGCCCGCTTGTACGTGTCGCCGCTGGTGGACGCCAAGGGCAACCAGACCGGCTGGATGACGTCGATGACGGACATCACCGAGCCCACGCGCATCCGCGAGCAGCTGCAGGCCTCGCACGAGCGCTTCACCACCGTGCTGGAGGCGCTCGACGCTTCCGTGTCGGTGGCGCCGCTGGGCAGCGAGGAACTGCTGTTCGCCAACAAGCTGTACCGCCTGTGGTTCGGCGGTCGCGCGGGCGGCCACTTGCAGATGGTCGCGCAGGCCGGCACCAGCGAGCGCCCCACGACGACCGACGAATCGCTGGACAGCGTCGACTCCCTCGTGGGGCTGCCCACCAACACGCTGATGACGGCCGCCTCCGAGAACGCCGAGATCTTCGTGCCGGAACTCGGCAAGTGGCTGGAGGTGCGGTCACGCTACCTGAACTGGGTGGACGGCCGCCTGGCGCAGATGGTGATCGCAACCGACATCACGTCGCGGCGCGTCGCGGAGGAACAGGCGGCGGCACAGGCGGAACGCGCCCAGTCCGCCAGCCGCCTGATCACCATGGGCGAGATGGCCTCCAGCGTGGCCCACGAACTGAACCAGCCGCTGACGGCCATCAGCAACTACTGCAACGGCCTCATGTCGCGCATCAAGGGCCGGCAGATCAGCGAGGAGGACATGCTGGCGGCGCTGGACAAGACCGCGCGGCAGGCGCAGCGCGCCGGGCAGATCATCCAGCGCATCCGCTCCTTCGTGAAGCGCAGCGAACCGAACCGGACGCTGTCCGACGTGAACGTCATGGTCAGCGAAGCACTGGAGCTCGCGGAGATCGAGCTGCGGCGGCGCAACGTGCGCATGTCGCACTACGTCGCCGCGCGCCTGCCCCACCTGATGGTGGACCCGATCCTGATCGAGCAGGTGCTGATCAACCTCCTGCGCAATGCTGCGGAAGCGATCGAGCAGGCGGGGCGGCCGCCCGGCCGGCGCAGCGTGGAACTGCGGGTGGTGCCCAAGCTGGAGGACACGCAGAGCGTCGTCGAATTCTCGGTGCTCGACTCCGGCCAGGGCCTCGCGCCGGAGGTGATGGAGCGCCTGTACGAAGCGTTCTTCTCCACCAAGGCCGAAGGCATGGGCATCGGCCTCAATCTGTGCCGCACCATCGTGGAGTCGCACCACGGAAGGATGCAGGCGGAGAACATCTACAATGGCAGCGAAGTCTCGGGGTGCCGTTTCTCCTTCTGGATACCGGTCTCGGGTGCTACGAATCCGATAGTGGGCAAGGACGCCGGGGTGACTACCGTATGAGTTTGATTCCCAAGAAGGGTACTGTCTACGTCGTCGATGATGACGAAGCCGTACGCGACTCCCTTCAATGGCTTCTCGAAGGCAAGGACTACCGCGTCCGCTGCTTCGATTCGGCCGAGTCCTTCCTGGCCCGCTATGACCCGCGCGAAGTGGCCTGCCTGATCGTCGACATCCGCATGGCGGGGATGACGGGCCTGGAACTGCAGGACCGCCTGGTCGAGCGCAAGTCGCCGCTTCCGGTCGTCTTCATCACCGGCCACGGCGACGTGCCGATGGCGGTGAACACCATGAAGAAGGGCGCGATGGACTTCATCCAGAAGCCCTTCAAGGAAGACGAGCTGGTCAGCCTGGTCGAGCGCATGCTCGAACGCGCCAAGGACACCTTCGCGGAATTCCAGAGTGCCGCCAGCCGCGACGCGCTGCTCTCCAAGCTGACGTCGCGCGAGGCGCAGGTGCTCGAGCGCATCGTCGCCGGCCGCCTGAACAAGCAGATCGCGGACGACCTCGGCATCAGCATCAAGACGGTGGAAGCGCATCGCGCCAACATCATGGAAAAGCTGAACGCCAACACGGTCGCCGACCTCCTCAAGATCGCCCTGGGCCAGACACCGCCCAAGGGCTGACCCGTCTTTTTCCATGACAGCGCAGATCATCGATGGCAACGCGCTTGCCAAGCAGGTGCGTGCCGAAGCCGCGGGCCGAACCGAAGCCCTGAAGGCCCGGGGCGTCCAGCCCCACCTCGCGATCGTCCTCGTCGGCGAGGAACCCGCGAGCCAGGTCTACGTGAAGCACAAGGTCGCCGACAGCGAGCAGACCGGATTGAAGGCGACGCTGGAGCGCCATCCCGCCACTCTCACCGAAGCCGACCTGCTGGCGCGGATCCGGGCCTTGAACGCGGATGCTTCCGTGCACGGCATCCTGGTGCAGTTGCCCTTGCCCAAGCACATGGACAGCGCGAAGGTCATCGAGACGATCTCGCCCGCCAAGGACGTCGATGGCTTCCACGTGGCGAGCGCGGGTGCGCTGATGGTGGGGCAGCCCGGCTTCTGGCCTTGCACGCCGTTTGGCTGCCTGAAGATGCTCGATTCGATCGGCTACGACCTCAAGGGCAAGCATGCCGTGGTCATCGGCCGCAGCAACATCGTGGGCAAGCCCATGGCGATGATGCTGCTGGGCCGGGACGCCACGGTCACCATCTGCCACAGCCGCACGAAGGATCTCAAGGCCATGACGCTGCAGGCCGACGTCGTGGTCGCCGCCGTCGGCAAGCGCAACGTGCTGACCGCCGACATGGTCAAGCCGGGCGCGGTGGTCATCGACGTCGGCATGAACCGCAACGACGAAGGCAAGCTCTGCGGCGATGTCGACTTTGCCGGCGTGCAGCAGGTGGCCGGCTGGATCACGCCCGTGCCGGGCGGTGTCGGACCGATGACGCGGGCCATGCTGCTGGTGAACACCATCGCGGCCGCCGAGCGCGCCGCGGGCTGAAGCGGCTCAGGACGACGGCCAGAACGTCCAGCCGCCACCCTCGAACTCGTCTTCCAGCTCATCCAGTTCCCGCCAGGGGTTGTCCGCGCACAGAGGCGACGGCGTCTTCTCCAGAGCGCCCTGCGCGGCAGCCGGCGCCGACGCTGCCGAAATCTTGCGCAACCCTGCCGCCGGCGGCTCGGCCGGTGCCGCCTGCCGCGCCGCAGTGCCGCTGGCCACCGGCGTGCAGCCCGACGCCACGAAGCCTGGGGCGAGCACGAGCGCGGTCCAGGCAAGTTGGCGAAGGCGGGTCCAGGGCGTCATCGGGGGCTTTGTCGGGTGTGGAAGCCAGAGTACGACCCGCTGGGTGAACGGGACCTGAACGGGCGGCTGCATGGCGGCGATCCGCTTTTCCAATCGCCCTTCCCCGTTGAAGCGGCGGCACCTGC
>JAJNBO010000331.1 GCA_021156245.1 Ramlibacter sp.
CCGCTTCCGCTTTACTGCAGCGGCCCCTTGAGGCCCTTCGGGATCGGCAGCGGGAGAACCGCGATGCCCTCTTCCAGCAACGATTCCGTCTCTTCCTTCGACGCCTGGCCGCGGATGCCGCGCTCTTCGGACTCGCCGTAATGGATCTTGCGCGCTTCTTCGGCGAAGCGCTCGCCCACGTCTTCGGTGTTCGCCATGACCTTCTGCACCATCTGCAGCCACGCGGCCTGCAGCTGCGCGTTGGGAGTGGCCATGACTTCCTGCTTCGGCGCGGCGGTCTTCGCCGGCCCGGACGCACCGAGGTTCAGGCGCGGGGCGCTCGGCATCTTGGTGACGGCACCGTCGCCGCACAGCGGGCATTCGACCAGCCCGCGCGCGAGCTGGTCCTGGAAGTCGTCTTCGGACGCGAACCAGCCCTCGAAGCCGTGGGACTGGGGGCACTGGAGGTTGAGGACCTTCATGGTTGCGAAGGTAAGGCCTGCCAGTCCAGTTTCCAAGCCCCCGACAGCACATTCTGGATCCAAGCAGCCGAAGCCAGGGTCTTCGCATCGACGATGCTGCCGTCCCGGCACCATTCCAGGAATTCCCCCGGCGTGGCCGTGAAGACTTCCAGGAACTCGCCCTGGTCCAGTTGGGACCGGCCGGCCGTGAGGCCGCGCGCGAACCAGATCTGGATGGCCTCGTCCGAATAGGCCACCGTGGGATAGAGGGTGAACGCATACGCCCACTCGCGCGCCACGTAGCCGGTTTCCTCCCGCAGCTCGCGCTGGCCGCACGCCAGCGCGGACTCGCCCGCGTCCAGCTTGCCGGCCGGGATCTCGATCATCACCTTGCCCGTGGGATGGCGGTACTGGCGTTCCAGCACGATGCGGCCGTCGTCCGTGAGCGGCACCACGGCCACCGCGCCGGGATGGAGGATGTACTCGCGCGTGGCGGTCCCTCCGTCCGGCAGCTTCACCATCTCGCGCACGACGTGCAGGAAGTGGCCCTTGAGCAACTCTTCGCGCGAGAGCGTGTGCTCCCGGAGGTGGCGGTCGTCCGGCAGCATGGCTAGTTCCGGTTCTTGTACAGGTAGCGATACACGAAGCCGGGGAACGCGAACGTGAGGAACAGGGTTCCGGTGACCGCGTAGAACTCCCAACGCTGCGGCGCGATCTGGCCCGCGTGCTGCTCCAGCAGCAGGCCGATGCCACCGACCACGAAGTACAGGAGCACCAGCTCGCCCAGCCGCACCGCGAGGTTCTTGCCGCCCGCGAGCGGCACCAGGCCCAGCACGCGCTGGGTGAGGAAAGGCAGGTTGGCCGCGCAGAAGGCCAGCGCGATCACCAGCCAGATCGAAGCCGTCTGGCTCACCTAGGACGCCAGCATTTTCACGATGGCCTGCGCGCACAGCGTCATCAGGCCACCGGGGAGGATACCGAGGATCAGAACCAGCGCGCCGTTGATCGTCAGCACCACGCGCACATCCGCGGGGGCGGCGACGGTGGTGGCCGTGATGGGCGCGTCGAAGTACATGACCTTCACGACGCGCAGGTAGTAGTAGGCGGCCACCAGCGACATCAGCACCGCGTAGATCGCGAGGCCGACGTAGAACGGCGAGCCCGACACCACCAGCGCCTGCAGCACCGCCAGCTTGGCGTAGAAGCCCACCATCGGCGGGATGCCGGCCAGCGAGAACAGGCAGATGGCCATGATCGCCGCGTACAGCGGGCTGCGCTGGTTGAGGCCGGCCAGGTCGGAGATCTCCTCGCTCTCGAAGCCCTCGCGCGCCAGCAGCAGGATGATGCCGAAGCTCGCCAGCGTGGTGAGCACGTAGGTGACGATGTAGAACATCGCCGAGCTGTATGCATTGGCGGCCGCGGCCGTGTTGCCGTCGACGACCCCGGCCAGCAGGCCGAGCAGCACGAAGCCCATCTGGCCGATCGTGGAGTACGCCAGCATCCGCTTCAGGTTGGTCTGGGCGATGGCTGCCAGGTTGCCGATGAACAGCGAGGCCACGGCCAGCACCACCAGCATCTGCTGCCAGTCCATCGCCAGGGGCAGCATGCCTTCCACCAGCAGGCGGATGCAGATGGCGAAGGCGGCCAGTTCCGGCGCCGAGCCGATCATCAGCGTGACGGCCGTCGGCGCACCCTGGTACACGTCCGGGATCCACATGTGGAACGGCGCGGCGCCCAGCTTGAAGGCGAGGCCGGCGACGATGAACACCAGGCCGAACACCAGCACCGGGTGCTTGACCTCGCCGCTGGCGATGACCTTGAACACCGTGCCGACGTCCAGCGAGCCGGTGGCGCCATAGATCATGGACAGGCCGTACAGCAGGAAGCCGCTGGCCATGGCGCCCAGCACGAAGTACTTCATCGCGGCTTCGGTGGCGGTGGCGTTGTCGCGGCGCAGGGCGACCAGCGCGTAGCTGGAAAGCGTGAGCAGCTCCAGGCCGAGGTAGATGACCAGGAAGTTGCTGCCCGAGATCATCACGAAGATGCCAAGCAGCGAGAACAGCGCCAGCGTGAAGAGCTCGCCGCCGCGCAGCATGTCGCGGTCGCCGGCGTAGGGACGGCCGTACACCAGGCACACCATCATCGCGATGCTGGCGAAGCACTTGAGCCAGTTGCCCATGGAGTCGGAGACCACCATGCGGTTGAAGGCGTACTGCGTCTCGCCGTCGGCCGCCAGGGTGCCGGTGTAGACGGCCACGGCAGCCAGCGTGAGCATGGTCAGGGCGTAGGTGCCGTTGCGCAGGCGGCTCTTGACGCCCAGGTCGAAGATGGCGATGACGCATGCCATCACCAGCAGCAGGATCTCGGGCCCGACGACGCCGAGGCTCAGTTGTTCCATCATGTTCTCGTTCTCCGGCGTCAGAGCTTGGAAGCCGACACGTGCTTCAGGAAGCCGGCCACCGAGGCGTTCATCACGTCGGTGAAGGGTTTCGGGTGGACACCCATGTACAGCACCGCCGCGGCCAGCAGCCCCAGCATCAGGAACTCGCGGGCATTGATGTCCGTGAGCGCCTTGACGTGCTCGTTGCCCACGGGGCCCAGGTACACGCGCTTGACCATCCACAGCGTGTAGGAGGCGCCGAGGATCAGCGCGGTGGCGGCCAGCAGGCCCAGCCAGAAGTTGGCCTTGACGGTTGCCAGGATCACCATCCACTCGCCCACGAAGCCGGCGGTGCCGGGCAGGCCGGAGTTGGCCATGGCGAAGAAGATGGCGAAGGCGGCGAAGGTCGGCATGGTGTTGACGACGCCGCCGTAGTCCGCGATCTGCCGCGAATGCACGCGGTCGTACAGCACGCCGATGCACAGGAACATGGCGCCCGAGACGAAGCCGTGGGCGATCATCTGCACCAGGCCGCCGGCGATGCCCATCGGGTCGAAGATGAAGAAGCCGAGCGTGACGAAGCCCATGTGCGCGACCGACGAATACGCCACCAGCTTCTTCATGTCCTGCTGCACCATCGCGACCAGGCCGACGTAGATGACGGCGATCAGCGACAGCGCGATCATCAGCCACGCCCATTCACGCGATGCGTCCGGTGCGATCGGCATGGAGAAGCGCAGGAAGCCGTAGGCGCCCAGCTTCAGCATGATGGCGGCCAGCACCGCGGAGCCGCCGGTGGGCGCCTCGACGTGCACGTCCGGCAGCCACGTGTGCACGGGGAACATCGGGACCTTCACCGCGAAGGCCGCGAAGAAGCCGAAGAACAGCAGCGTCTGCGCCGTGGACGACAGCGGCAGCTTGTGCCACGTGAGGATGTCGAAGCTGCCGCCGGACTTGGTGTACAGGTACACCAGCGCGATCAGCATCAGCAGCGAGCCGAGCAGCGTGTACAGGAAGAACTTGAACGCCGCGTAGATCTTGTTGGGGCCG
>JAJNBO010000332.1 GCA_021156245.1 Ramlibacter sp.
CGCAACCGCAGACGGGTCGTCGGCTGCAGCGCATAGAAGGATTCGGCCAGCTCCATCATCGTGGACGGAGACAGGACCGTGTCGATGGCGATCGTGAACTCGGCTTCCCAGCCGGTGGCCACCCGCTTGACGCGATGCGCCATGGCGTCGATGTCCTGCAGCAGTTGCTGCCCGGCGCAGAGCAGCTCGTTGCCCGCCGCGGTCAGCCGGGCCTGTCGCGAGCTGCGGTCGAACAGCAGCACGTCGAGGGCGTCTTCCAGCTGGCGGATCCGGTAGGTCACGGCGCTGGGCACGAGGCCCAACGCGCGGGCGGCGCCGGCGAAGCTGCCATGCTCGACCACGGCTTGCACCAGCGCGAAGGAATCAGGTGTCAGGACGTCACGCGGAGTCGTCATGGCAACGGTAGAGGTTCAAAGTTTTTGAATGATGCCATCAAAAGCCGAGCCTCTTCGTGACGCCTTTCACCCCGTACATTCAGGGCCATTCAAAGGAATTCACCATGATGACCTTGCGCAAATCCCAGGAACGCGGCTTCGCCGACCATGGCTGGCTGAAGTCCTTCCACAGCTTTTCCTTTGCCGGCTACTACGACCCGGAACACATGGGTTATGGCAACCTGCGAGTGATCAACGAAGACCGCATCGCCCCGGGGACGGGCTTCGGCACGCACGGGCACCGCGACATGGAAATCATCAGCTACGTGCTGTCAGGCGAACTGGCGCACAAGGACACCCTCGGCAACGTCAAGGGCATTCCGCCGGGCGACGTGCAGCGCATGAGCGCCGGCCGCGGCGTGATGCACAGCGAGTTCAATCACGCGAAGGACCAGACGACGCACTTCCTGCAGATCTGGATCGAGCCGAACGTGACCGGCATCGACCCGGGCTACGAGCAGAAGGGCTTCGCCGAGACGGAAAAGCGCGGCAAGCTGCGCCTCGTCGCCTCGCCGGACGGCTCGGACGGTTCCGTCACCATCCACGCCGATGCACGCCTGTACGCGGGCCTGTTCGATGGCGCCGAGCGCGCCACCCTGAAGCTCGACACCGCGCGGCCTGCCTATGTGCACCTGGTGCGCGGCGAGCTGACCGTCAACGGCGCGCGCCTCACCGCGGGCGACGCCGCCAAGTTGCAGGGTGAGCCGCAGCTCACGCTGTCCGAAGGGCAGGACGCCGAAGTGCTGGTGTTCGAGCTCGCCGCCCATTGATCTTTCAACCAGGAGTCCTTCCCATGGCAACCGTCGCTTCCCCTTCCTACGCCGCCGCCCACGACCACGCGCTGACCCCCGCGCAGAACGCGATGGCGCTGCTCGGCCGCATCCTGATCGCGGCCCTCTTCATTCCGTCGGGCTGGGGCAAGATCGCCGGCTTCTCGGGCCTGGTGGGCTACATCGCGTCCAAGGGCGTGCCACTGCCGGAAGTCTGCGCCGCCATCGCCATCGCGGTCGAACTCGGCCTGGGCATCCTGCTGCTGGTGGGCTTCAAGACCCGCTGGGTCGGCTTGCTGATGGCGATCTTCGTCATCGTGATCACGCCCATCTTCCACAACTACTGGGGCGTCGACGCCGCGCAGGTGATGGCGCAGAAGCAGAACTTCTACAAGAACATGGCCATCGCCGGCGGACTGCTGGCGTACGCGGCCTTCGGCGCGGGCGCCTTCAGCATCGACGGCCGCCACCGCACCTGACCCGACTCACCCATCGAAAACTTGCACAGGAATTTCATGCCCAACGTCATCGTCGTCTACCACTCCGGCTACGGCCACACCCAGCGCATGGCGCAGTCCGTCGCCGAGGGCGCGGGCGCCCAGCTGCTCGCCATCGACGCGGAGGGCGACCTGCCCGCCGGCGGCTGGGAGCAGCTGAAGGCGGCGGACGCGATCATCTTCGGCGCTCCGACGTACATGGGCAACGTGAGCTGGCAGTTCAAGAAGTTCGCCGACGCATCGTCCAAGCCCTGGTTCGCGCAGGAGTGGAAGGACAAGATCGCCGGCGGCTTCACCAACAGCGCGGGCATGAGCGGCGACAAGCAGGGCGTCCTGATGTCGCTCATGACGCTGGCCACGCAGCACGGCATGCTGTGGGTGAGCCTCGGGCTGATGCCCAGCAACACCAAGGGCGCCCAGCGTGACGACGTGAACTACATCGTGGGCTACAGCGGCCCGATGGCCCAGTCCCCGTCGGATGCCGGCGCCGATGCCATGTCCGCGGGGGACCTGGAGACCGCGCGGCTGTATGGCAAGCGCGTGGCCGAGGCCGCGGCGCGCTGGGCGCGCTGACATGATCCGGCTCCAGATCGGCGGGCACCAGAAGGACCTGGGCGGGGGCTTCCTCGTTCGCCGCTTCCTGCCGGACGCGCGCCAGCGCAGCGTGGGCCCCTTCATCTTCTTCGACCACTTCGGGCCGGCCGAGGAAAGGCCGGGGCTGAACCACGACGTGCGGCCGCATCCGCACATCGGGCTGGCGACGGTCACCTACCTCTTCGAGGGCGCGATGATGCATCGCGACAGCCTCGGCATCGAGCAGCTGATCGAGCCCGGCGCCATCAACTGGATGACGGCCGGGCGCGGCATCGTGCATTCCGAGCGCAAGCCGGACCACTTGCGCGACGTGCCCTTCGTCAACCACGGCCTGCAGCTGTGGACGGCGCTGCCGCTGGCGCACGAGGAAGCGGAGCCGTCGTTCTCGCACACGCCGGCGACGGCGATCCCGGAGCGGATGGTCGACGATGCGCGGGTGCGCGTGCTGGTGGGGCAGGCGTTCGGCCTGGCTTCGCCGGTGCCGGCGCTTTCGCGCACGCTCTATCTCGATGTGCGGCTGCCGGCCGGCGGGCGCATGCAGTTGCCCGCCCTGGAATCCGAACTGGCGCTGTACGCCGTGGACGGGGACGTTTCGGTGGATGGCGCCGTCCTGCCGCAGCGGCAGATGGCGGTGCTTGCGGCGGGAGAGTCGGTCTGGCTGTCGAGCGCGACTGAAGCGCGCCTTGTCGTCATCGGCGGCGACCCGCTGGATGCCCCCCGGCACATGTGGTGGAACTTCGTGTCCAGCCGCAAGGAGCGCATCCTGGCCGCGAGCGAGGACTGGCAGGCCATGCGGATGGGCCGTGTTCCCAACGACGACGAGTTCATTCCGCTGCCGCCGACGCCTGCGACGCCGCCCGAGCCGCGTTCCTAAGGCCTGGGCTTGCCCGAGGCGGCCAGGTCCGCCGGCGCCAGTTGCTCGTCGAGCGACTGGCGCTCATCGAAAACGAAGCAGGTGCCGCGGAAATGCGCGCCACCGGTCTCCTCGAAATACTTCAGGATGCCGCCCTCGAGCTGCCAGACCTGCGGCAGGCCCGCTTCGCGCATGACGAGCGCAGCCTTCTCGCACCGGATCCCTCCTGTGCAGAAGCTCACCACGGTGCGGCCCTCCAGCTCCTGCAGGTGATCCCGCAGCGCCTGCGGGAAGTCGCTGAAGCGCGCCAGCCGCCAGTCGACGGCGCCTTCGAACGTGCCCTGGTCGACCTCGAAGCCATTGCGGGTGTCCAGCATCAGCAGCGGCCGGCCGGCGTCGTCATGTCCCTGGTCCAGCCAGCGCTTCAGCGTCATCGCATCGAGGGAAGGGGCACGCCCGGAGGCCGGCTGGATCGCCGGATGGTTCATGCGGATGATCTCGCGCTTTCGCTTGACCAGCATGCGGCGGAAAGGGACGTCTTCGGACCAGCTTTCCTTGGCTTGCAGCTGCGCCAGCCGCGGGTCGGCGCGCAGGACGGCCAGCAGTTCGCGGACCGCCTCGGGCGCGCCGGCGATGAACAGGTTGATGCCTTCCTCGGCCAGCAGGATGGTGCCCTTGAGGCCCAGCGCCTCGGCGCGGGCGAGCAGCGGCTCGCGCAGCGCGGCTCGCGCAGCGCCGCGGCATCCGGCAGCGGAACGAACAGGTAGGCGGAAACGTTGAGGACTTTGTTCACGGGGTCGGCTTCGTTGCAAATGTCAAGCGGCGCGTCTTTTCTACAATGGGGCGATGTTCGTCCACCTGCGCCTGCACACCGAATTCTCCGTCGTCGACGGCACGAACCGCATCGAGGAGATCGTCAAGGCCGCGGCGGCGGATGCCCAGCCCGCGCTGGGCATGACGGACCTGAACAACCTGTTCGGCGCGATCAAGTTCTACAAGGAGGCGCGCGGCGCGGGGCTCAAGCCCGTGGTGGGCTGCGAGCTCATGCTGCAAGGCCTGGGCGCCGACGCCGCGCTGGTCACCCGCGTGGTGCTGCTGGTGCAGAACCACCAAGGCTACCTGAACCTCTGCGAGATCCTGGCCCGGGGCTGGACAGGCAACGTCCTGCGCGCGCAGGCGGTCTGCAAGCTCGAATGGCTGCAGGAGCTGGGGCAGGGCCTCATCCTGCTGTCGGGCGCGCAGGCAGGCCCCATCGGGCAGGCCCTGCTGCAAGGCGATGAAAGCCGCGCGGGCGAGATCGCCCTGCAGCTGGCCAGCGTCTTCCCGCACCGCTTCTACATCGAACTGCAGCGCGCCGGCCGGGCCGACGACGAGCAGCACGTGGCGGCGGCCGTGCAGCTGGCCGCGCGGCTGAAGCTGCCGGTGGTGGCGACGCATCCCGTGCAGTTCACGAAGGAAGACGACTACGAGGCGCACGAGGCGCGCGTCTGCATCTCCGAAGGTGAGATCCTGGGCAACCAGCGGCGCGTGCGCAAGTTCACCCGCGAGCAGTACTTCAAGAGCGCCGGGCAGATGGTGACGCTGTTCGCCGACCTGCCTTCGGCGGTGGCCAACACGCTGGAGATCGCACGCCGCTGCAACCTGGTGCTGGAGCTCGGCAAGCCACGGCTGCCGAACTTCCCCACGCCCAACGGCATGCCCATCGAGGAGTACTTCCGCTTCGCCTCGCACGAGGGGCTTGAAGAGCGGCTGGTGCAGCTGTTTCCCGACCCGGCGAAGCGCGAGCAGGAGCGCCAGCGTTACGTCGACCGGCTCGAGTTCGAGATCGGCACCATCCTGAAGATGGGGTTCCCCGGCTACTTCCTGATCGTGGGCGACTTCATCAACTGGGCCAAGAAGAACGGCTGCCCGGTCGGCCCGGGCCGCGGCTCCGGCGCGGGCTCGCTGGTGGCGTACGCGCTGAAGATCACGGACCTGGACCCGCTGCAGTACAACCTGCTGTTCGAGCGTTTCCTGAACCCGGAACGCGTGTCGATGCCCGACTTCGACATCGACTTCTGCCAGGGCAACCGCGACCGCGTCATCGAGTACGTGAAGGAGAAGTACGGGCGCGACGCGGTGTCGCAGATCGCCACCTTCGGCACGATGGCGGCCCGCGCCGCGGTGCGCGACGTCGGCCGCGTGCTCGACATGAGCTACACCTTCTGCGACGGCATCAGCAAGCTGATCCCGAACAAGCCGGGCACGCACATCACCATCGCCGACGCGCTCAAGCAGGAGCCGATCCTGGCCGAGCGCTACCAGCGCGAGGACGAGGTCAAGACGCTGCTCGACCTGGCGCAGAAGCTCGAAGGCATGACGCGCAACATCGGCATGCACGCCGGCGGCGTGCTGATCGCGCCGGGCAAGCTCACCGACTTCTGCCCGCTCTACCAGCAGCCCGGCAGCGACTCGGCCGTGAGCCAGTACGACAAGGACGACGTGGAGGCCATCGGCCTGGTGAAGTTCGACTTCCTGGGGCTGGCCACGCTGACCATCCTGGAGCTGGCGCGCGAGTTCATCGTCAAACGCCACGCCGACCAGAAGGACTTCGCCTTCGAGACCATCCCGCTGGACGACCGCCGGGTCTATGACCTGTTCTCCAAGGGCCTGACGGAGGCGGTGTTCCAGTTCGAAAGCCGTGGCATGCAGGGCATGCTGCGCGACGCCAAGCCCAGCCGGCTTGAGGACCTGATCGCCCTGAACGCGCTCTACCGTCCGGGCCCGATGGACCTGATTCCCACCTTCGTGGCGCGCAAGCACGGGCGCGAGCCGGTGGAGTACC
>JAJNBO010000333.1 GCA_021156245.1 Ramlibacter sp.
CAACCGCGACCTGCTGGAACTGATCTACTGCGCACTGACACTCGGCTTCGAAGGACGTTACCGCGTCGTCGACAACGGCCGCGCACAGCTCGAGGCCGTTCGCGACAAGCTGGCGCAGATCCTCAGGCAGCAGCGCGGCGACCCGCCACGCGAACTGGCCCAGCACTGGCAGGGCCAGGCGGTCGCCCGCCGCGCGGCCTACAACTGGCTTCCGCTCGCGGCCGCAAGCGCGCTGGCCTTGCTGCTGCTTGCGGCCTATTACCTCGGCCTGTCTTTTTCGCTCGGCAGCCGATCTGACCCGGTGTTCGGCCAGATCCAGGGTCTGCGGCTGACGCCGCCGGTAGTCGTCGCGCCGCAACCCGCGCCCAAGCCGCGCCTGGCGCAGTTTCTGCCGTCGGACATCAAGGCGGGCCTCGTCGCGGTGCGCGACGAGATCGATCGCAGCGTTGTCACGATCCGTGGCGACGGCGCGTTCGCACCCGGCAGCGCAACATTGTTGTCTGACCGCGAGACTTTGATGGGCCGCATCGCCGATGCGCTGGCGCAAGTCAGCGGCAACGTGCTGGTGACAGGCCACACCGACAGCCAGCCGATCGCACGTTCCGCGCGCTTCCCGTCGAACTGGCACCTGTCCGAGGAGCGCGCCCGCACCGTGCGCGACCTGCTGGTCTCGCGCAAAGTTGCCGCCGACAGGATCCGTGCCGAGGGGCGCGCCGACGCGGAACCCGTCGTCGCCAACGATACGCCGGGCAATCGCGCGATGAACCGCCGCGTCGAGATCACGCTCGTCGTCGGCCGGGGCGACGCCGCCGCAACAAGGACGCCCGCCAAATGATCAGGAAACTGCTCGGCCTCGTCTTTAACCGCTGGGTGCTGCTGGCGGTGGTGCTGCTCGCCATCGGCATCGTCATCTGGATCGTCGGTCCGCTGCTGGCCATTGCCGACATGCGGCCGCTGGAAACGGAGACGTCGCGCTGGATCGCCATCGGCGTCATCGTCGCGCTGGTCGCGGCCATTGCAGCGTGGAAGCGCTGGCGCGCGGGCCGCGGCAACGCGGCCGTCGTCAGCCAGCTGCTTGCCGCCGCGCCGGCCGAAGGCGGCGCGCAGGGGGAAAGCGCCGATATGCTCGCGGTGCGCCAGCGCTTCGAGCAGGCAATGCAGTCGCTGCGCCGCGCGCGGTTCGGCGCCGGCGGCTTGCTGGCCGGCTGGTCGGCCAAGCTGGGCGGGCGCTACATCTATGAGCTGCCGTGGTACCTCATCATCGGCGCTCCCGGCTCGGGCAAGACGACGGCACTGCGCAACTGCGGCCTGAAGTTTCCGCTGGCCGGCAATGTTGGCGACCAGGCGGTGCGCGGGGTCGGCGGCACGCGCAACTGCGACTGGTGGTTCACCGACCGGGCCGTCTTGATCGACACCGCGGGCCGGTTCACCACACAGGACAGTGATCGAGAGAACGACCGCGCCACATGGAGCGGCTTCCTGGCCATGCTCAAGCGATCGCGGCCGCGCCAGCCGGTCAACGGCGTGCTGGTCACGGTCTCGGTGAGCGATCTGCTGACACGGGACGCGGCCGCGCGCAGCCAGTACGCAGCGACGGTGCGCGAGCGGCTGCAGGAGTTGCACGAGCACCTGGGCATCCGTTTCCCGATCTACGTGCTGGTGACGAAGTCGGACCTGCTGGCCGGGTTCATGGATTACTTCGCAACGATCGACAAGGACCAGCGCGCCACGCCCTGGGGCGCGACCTTCGCGCTGAACGATGGCGCGTCGCAGGGCTTGGCGCGGTTCGGCGTCGAGTTCGATGCACTCCTGCAGAGGCTGGGTGACGGGCTCATCGAGCGGCTGCAGACCGAACGCGATACGCAGTCACGCGCCCGCGTCTACGGGTTCCCCGGCCAGTTTGCCGCGATGCGCGGCGTGCTGCAGGATTTCCTGGAGAGCGTGTTCTCGCCGTCGCCCTACGCGGCGGATGCGATGCTGCGCGGCTTCTACTTCATCAGCGGCACGCAGGAGGGCACGCCGATCGATCGCGTGCTCGGTTCCATCGCACGTAGCTACCAGCTCGAGCGCGCCGTCATCGCGCCCAACCAGGCCAGCGGCAAGAGCTACTTCCTGTCACGCCTGGTCGGCGAGGTGGTGATCGCCGAGAGCGGGCTGGCCGGAACCAACCTGAAGTGGGAGCAGCGCCGCAAGTGGCTGGCCATCGGCGCTTATGCGGCGGTGGGCGTGATGACCGTCGGCGCCTTCAGCGCTTGGACCCTGAGCTACTTCAACAACCGCCGCTACGTGGAAGACGTGGCCGCGCGCGTCGACCGGGTGCGCCTGCTCGTGCAGGAGACGCCCAATCGCGCCTCGCCCGACCTGCAGCCGCTCATGCCCGCGCTCGCGGCCACCCGTGGGCTCGCCGGCAAAGCCGACACGGTTCCATGGAAGCTGGGCGCCGGCCTGTACCAGGGCACCAAGCTCGACAGCGCGGCGCGCGGCGCCTATGACCGCATGCTGGTCGACGCGGTGCTGCCGCGCATCGGGCTGCGGGTGGAAGAGCACCTGCGCCTGCCCGGCGCCGCGCCGGACAGCCAGTACGAGGCGCTCAAGACTTACCTGATGCTGCATGACGTGCAGCACTTCGATCCCGAGGCGCTCAAGGCCTATGTCGAGGCCGACTGGGACGGGCAGTTCGCCCGCTGGGTCGACGCCGAGCAGCGCGCGCAGCTCAGCGAGCATCTCGACGCGCTGCTGGTGCAGGGCGCCGCCGTGTCGCCGTTGCCGCAGGACAAGGCGCTGATCGAGTTCCATCGCGCGCGCCTGGCCACCGTGCCCCTGCCGCAGCGTATCTACAGCCGCATGCGCCACCGGGGGCTGGGCGCGGAGTTCGCGGAGTTCACCGTCGTGCGTGCCGCCGGCAACAACGCCGCGCTCGTGTTCCAGCGGCCGAGCGGCGCGCCGTTGACCAGGGGCGTGCCGGGTCTGTTCACGTATGACGGCTATCACCGCGGCTTCCAGAAGGAAGTCAGCCGCGTGGCCCGGCAATTGGCCGAAGAGCAGGCCTGGGTGCTGGCCGTGGCCGAGCGGCCGCAGGGTGCCGCGGCTTCGGTGGTTGCGGACGACCAACTGCTCGACGACGTCCGGCGGATCTACCTCAACGAATACGCCGCGGCTTGGCAGGCCTTCATCGCCGATGTGCGGCTGCAGCCCATGGCGAGCCTGGCTCAGTCGATCCAGATGGCGCGACTGCTGTCGGCGCCGGACAGCCCGTTGCCGCCGCTCATGAAGGCGATGTCGCGCGAAACCACACTGCTGGCAACGAGTGGCAAGAACGTGATCGAGAAAAGCGCGGACAGCGCCGGCGACGCGCTGAAGAAGGGGCGCAAGGCCTTGTCCGGGCTGCTGGCGCAGAAGAAGCCCGAGAGCGGGCCGCGCATCGAGGCCATCGTCGACGATCGTTTCGCCAGCCTGCGGCAGCTCGTCACGGCGCCCGAAGGCGGCAAGGCGCCGCTGGACGAAACCATGACCCTGATCGGCGAGGTGCACGTACTGCTCAATGCGGTGGACACGGCAGTGAAAGGCGGGTCGGCGCCGCCCGCGTCACCGGTGCCCAACAAGGTCAAGGCCGAAGCGGCGCGCCTGCCGGAACCGGTGCGCTCGATGATGGACAGCCTGTCGCAAAGCAGCGCGCAGGTGTCGCAACTGATGGTGCGGCAAAACCTCGGCCAGGAGGTGAGGTCGCAGGTCGGCGAATTTTGCCAGCAGGCCGTTGCCGGCCGCTATCCGCTGGACCGCGGTTCGTCGCGCGACGCCACGCCCGCCGACTTCGCGCTGCTGTTCGGCCCCGGCGGAAAGATCGACCAGCTGTTCCAGCAGAAGCTC
>JAJNBO010000016.1 GCA_021156245.1 Ramlibacter sp.
AACAGAGTGTATGCCTCCGGTGGGGCCGACGAGGCGCACGGCGGCGAGGGGCGCGATCGCCTCACCGTCCTCTATTGGGATTCGGTGACAAGCGTCGTCATCACTGCGAGCAGCGTCACCGACGGCGGGTCGAATTCAGTCACCTTCGACGGGTTCGAGGACTTCGAGATCTACAGCGGTTCCGCCGCCGACACCCTGACCGTCGGCGACGGGAACCATTGGCTGAACCCCGGCGGCGGCAATGACACCGTTATCACCGGCGATGGCAACAACAGGATCAGCTTGGGTGATGGCAACGACGCGGTGACCACCGGCTCCGGCAAGGACACCATTTTCACCGGGGACGGCGATGACACCGTGGTGAGCGGCGCCGGCGCCGACATCGTGCAGGTTGACGGCGGGGCCGACACCGTGGATGCAGGCGTCGGGCGTGACCAGTTGCAGGTCTACTATGGCTACTTGGGCGCAAATGTCACGGTAAGCCTGAGCGGAGGCAACCTTGCCGACGGCTACTCCGGCCGGGCGGAGGACTCTTCCGGCAATTCGGTGGCGTTCACCGGTGTCGAACATTTCCTTATCGGCCTCGGGTCGGGTCATGACAATGTGCGCACCGGCGCCGGCCGCGACACCCTCAGCGGATGGTCGGGCAACGACATCCTCCGTGGCGGCGGCGGCAACGACTCCCTCAGCGGAGGCTTGGGCGACGACACCCTCGTTGGCGGCGGCGGGCAGGACGAAGTGGTCGGCGACGGGGGCAACGATACGCTGATCAGCTCGCGCGGCAGGGACGTCCTGATCGGCGATGAAGTGATCTATCGGGGTAGACCGTTCGGTGAACGGGGCGCCGACACGTTCCGCTTCGACGACCTCAGTTCCGTTGCGGATTTCTGGGAGACCGACATCATCAAGGACCTGGACTACCTCGACACCATCGACCTCTCGCGCATCGACGCCGATGTCACGGCAGCCGGCGACCAGGCCTTCGTGTTCGTCGACAGCTTCAGCGGCGCAGCGGGCGAGGCAACCCTCAGGTACGAGCCTTTCCAAGGCATGATCTCCATTCTGGATCTCGACACCAATGGTGACAGCGTCGCCGACATCAGGATCGAACTCGTTGGCGACCACCGCGCCTTCGACAACTTCGTGCTCTGATCCCGATGGCAAGGCGCGAGTCCCCATGCAAAAAGCCCGGCACGCCGGGCTTTTTCGCGTCCGTCGCGGATGACGACTACACGTTGGCGATGGCCACCGCGCGCGCGTTGAGGTACGCATCCACGGCTTCCGGACCGCCCTCGGAGCCGTAGCCCGAGTCCTTGATGCCGCCGAAAGGCATCTCCGCGCTCGGCATCGCCGGCATGTTCATCCACAACATGCCGACTTCGACCTTGCGCGCCAGCAGGTCGGCGTTCTTCAGCGACTTGGTGAAGGCATAACCGGCCAGGCCGAAGGACAGGCGGTTGGCCTCGGCGATCGCCTCTTCCACCTTGTTGAAGCTGCGGATGCCGGCGACCGGGCCGAACGGCTCGTCGTTGAAAAACTTGGCTTCCAGCGGCACGTCGACCAGCACGGTCGGCTCCCAGAAGTTGCCGGCATCGCCGATGCGCTTGCCGCCGGTGAGCACCTGGGCGCCCTTCTTCACCGCGTCCTCGTGGAACTCGGCCATGGCGGTCAGGCGGCGCGGGTTGGCCAGCGGGCCCATCTGGGTGCCTTCGGCCAGGCCCTCGCCAACCTTCAGGCCCTGCGCGTACTTGGCCAGCGCCTGGGCGAAGTCGTTCTTGATGCTCTCGTGCACCAGGAAGCGGGTGGGGGCGATGCACACCTGGCCCGCGTTGCGGAACTTGGCGGCGCCGGCGGACTTGACGGCCAGCGCGATGTCGGCGTCTTCGCAGACGATCACCGGGGCGTGGCCGCCCAGCTCCATCGTCACGCGCTTCATGTGCTGCCCGGCCATCGCCGCCAGCTGCTTGCCCACCGGCGTGGAGCCGGTGAAGGTGATCTTGCGGATCACCGGATGCGGGATCAGGTAGCTGGAGATCTCGGCCGGATTGCCGTAGACCAGGCCCAGCACGCCGGGCGGCAGGCCGGCATCGGCGAAGGCCTTGATCAGCGCGGCGGGGCCGGCCGGGGTTTCTTCCGGCGCCTTGACCAGCATGGAGCAGCCGGCAGCCAGCGCGGCGCCGACCTTGCGCACCACCTGGTTGATCGGGAAGTTCCAGGGCGTGAAGGCGGCGACCGGGCCCACGGGGTCCTTGATCACCATCTGGCGCACGGCCAGGTTCCAGCGCGACGGCACGATGCGGCCGTAGATGCGGAAGCCTTCCTCCGCGAACCACTCGATGATGTCGGCGGCGGCCATGGCCTCGCCCTTGGCTTCCACCAGCGGCTTGCCCTGTTCCTGGGTCAGCAGCGGCGCGATCTCGCCGGCGCGTTCGCGCATCAGGCCAGCGGCCTTGCGCATGATCTTGCTGCGGTCGGCCGCGGTCATGTCGCGCCAGGTCTCGAAGCCTTTCTGGGCGGCTTCCAGCGCACGGTCGAGGTCGGCCTTGCCGGCGTGGGCGACGCGGCCGATCTCCTTGCCGGTGGCCGGATTGAAGACGGCGAGCGTGCGGCCGTCAGCGGCGTCCTGCCACTGGCCATTGATGTAGAGCTGGGTATTGGGGTAGGTCATGACGGTCCCTGGAGCAGAGTGCAGAGCGGGATGATACGTTGCCGCGAAAACCCCCGAAATCTCACCGCCGGCGTCGCACCGGCCGTAGCCAGGGCAGGCGCCACCTCCACGCTCGCGCTGCATGGGCCTGGTCCCGTGCCTCCTCCTCCAACAGCTCCATCTCGGGCTCGTCCAGCACCGGCAACACCCCATGCCGGCGCATCGGGATGCGCACCTTGCCCGCGGCCGTCTGCACCTCCTGCACGCCGGCGCCGCAGGTCGGGCAGAACACGTCCTGCGCGTACACCAGCGTCGTGCAGCTGTCGCAACCCCTCATCCCGATCATCGCACTTCGTTCTTATTCATGGAACGATAGCGTAGCGGCCCCGCCGCGCCCGGGTCAATCGACCGGACGGTGGAGCGGGCGGTCCGGCTCCGGCAGCAAGGCCATCAGGCCCTTGATGGCGTACAGGACGATCAGCGTGCCGGCCAGGTCGCCGACGAACATGACGAGGAAGCCGCGCAGCAGGTCCTCCTGGCCGCGCAGCGCGAACCAGGCGTGGTGCAGCAAGGGGCTGGCCACGGAATACACGAGCGCCAGCACCAGGAGGCGGCCGGGGGTGAGGTTGCGCAGCGCGCCCTGGAATCCGTACACGCGTCGCGCACCCCGGTAGACCAGCCAGGGCGCCAGCGTCGCCAGGATGCCGCCCACGAAGGCGCGCACCGGGTCGTTGGGGAAGAAGTAGGCGAAGCTGACGAACCAGGAGACGAGCAGCAGGCCCACGGCGCCCGCTTCGGCGAACAGCAGCGTGCACAGCAGCCGCACGCCGGCGGGCAGGTACACCCAGTTGATGCCGGGTGCGAACTCGAGGCGGCGGAACAGCCAGTCGTTGGCCCACAGCGCCGCCAGGAAGAGGCCAAAGGTTGCAACCGCCTGCATGGCCTGCTGGCGGAGAGTCGACGAAGTCATGGAATTTCGCGCTAGGATGGACGCACCGGCGGCAAAGTCCCGCTTTCTAGCACGATCCCCTTACACAACCCCGCGGAGCGAACATTGATGAAGGCCACGCACGGCGCCGATGTCTACCTGCGATTCCTGCAACTGGCCGAGGCCATCCGGGGGCTGCCGGCCCTGCCCCCGCTCGACCCGCTGGAAGAACGCATCCTGTCCTGGATCGCGCGGGCCGACCGGAAGGGCGACCGCCTCTGCGTGCGGGACATGCTGGCGCACGACGAGTTCGGCGCGCCAGCCACCATCCACAGCCGCCTGAAGTCGATGCGCGTCAAGGGCTGGATCACGCTGGCGGACACCGACGACGCGCGCCGCAAGCAGATCGAGCTGACCCGCCCGGCGCTGGAGCACTTCGCGAAGCTCTCGCGGCTGATGGTCAAGGCGGCGAAGAGCTGAGCCTCACGGCGGCCAGCAGGTCTTGCGGATGCAGCATGGCCTCGCGCACGCGCCGGGCGGTGTCGTACTGGTACAGGGCCGAGCGCAGGCGCGGCGCCGCCGCCAGCTGTTTCCAGATTCCTGAAAGCTGCTCTGCCGAGGCCCCGCCGCTGCGGGCGAGGGCCGTCGCGAACGCCACGCTGGCAGGCTCCGCCAGCAGCACGGCCCGTGTCGCGGCGCTGAGCAGCTGGACGCGCGGCTCGGGCGGGGCCGAACAGGCATAGATCACGTGCGGCGGGAGCGCCCGGCCTTGCGGCAGCAATGCGCGCAGGGACCCGGCGGCGATGCGCACGTCTCCGTCGGCCGAGGGGAAGTCCCAGGCGCCGGAGCGTCCCGCCTGGGCCAGCCGCTCCAGCCCGCGCGCGAGCCGCGTGAAATCCGGCGTGGCCGCCGCAGGCGCCGCTTTCACTTCCACCAGCAGGACGATGTCGGCGGCGTCGCCCTGCTCCCGCACGATGGCCGCGTCCCATTCGTCCTTCGCCCTGTCGACCGCGCCGGGAAAGCCGCGCGGCGTGCGCAGGCTGCGCACGACCCGATGGCCGGGCTCGTGGGCATTCATGCGCGCCGCGATCTCCTGGAGTGCATCGACGGTTGCCGCCTCCGCCACCTCGCCGGTGCGCGCCGAAGCCCGTCCGCTGGCCAACGCCGCCTCCGTGCCTGCCGCGGGGCCGCGCTGTTCGCAAAGCGCGCGATAGCGCTGCACGGCTGCGGACTGGAGCAGTGCATCCGCTCGCTGCAGTCGCTCGAGCGCCTGCAGGACGACGTCATTTCCGACCCCACCTCCGTCATTCCCGCGAAGGCGGGAACCCACGGCTTCCAACCCCTCCGGCAGCGCAGACCACGATCGCGAGGTCGCGAGCTGATGCAGCCGCTCCAGGCGCTCGCGCAACTGCCCATCGTCCAGCCCGCGCAATTTTCCCGGATGCGCCACCGCATCCACTGCGCTGCGCACCACCCTCTGGTTCGCCACGGTTGTCGCGGCAAGGCGCACGTACTCCTCCACCTCCGGCTCCATCGCCCGCAGCACCAGCGCCTGGAATGTGGGGTCACCGCTGCCCGGCGCCAACGCGGCGCGGATCAAGTCCGCCAATTGACGCGTGAACAGCGCTCGGGCACCGGCCGGCACTGGCTCCCCGGCGTCCACATGCGCGCGCATCCTTTCCAGCGCGAAGGCGATCGCCGCGTCCGCGCCCATGGCAAGCGCGTCCTGCTCCTGCGAAGGAAGGTCCGGCATGCGAAAGCGGCGCGGCGCGGCGCGCAGCGCCTCCTGCAGCAGCGCGCGCGCTTCGCTCATGCCGGCATCTGCCCGTCCGCGTCGCGCCGGTTCACCTCGTAGAACACGGTGCGCAGCCAGCGGTTGGCGGGGTCGTTCTGCATGCGCCGGTGCCAGACCTGCTGCACCTGGATCTGCGGCGGACGGAACGGCAGCTCCACCTGCTTGAGCGGCACGTGGCGCCCCACCACGGTGGCGATGTCCTTGGGCACGGTCGCGATCAGGTCGCTGCCCGGCAGCAGCGCGAGCAGGCTCATGAAGTGGGACAGCTCCAGCGTCAGGTGGCGGTGCCAGCCCTTGTCCTCGAGGAAGCGGTCCAGCATGTGCTCGCGCCCGTCCGGCCGCACGACGATGTGCCGGGCGCCCAGGTACTGCTTCATCGTCATGCGCCCCGGTGCGCCGTCGTTGTGGGCGCAGGCGATGCACGCGTAGGTCGTCTTGAACAGCCCTTGGTGGAAGTAGCCCGGCTTCTGCAGGTCGGGGAAGAAGCCGACCGCCAGGTCCGCGTCGCCGGTTTCCAGCGCCTGCGCGGCGGCGGGGCGCGGCCTCGACACGGTCTGCAGCCGCACGTGCGGCGCCTCGTGGCGCAGCCGGCGCAGCACGCCGGGCAGGAAGGCCACTTCGCCGATGTCCGGCGTGAGGATGGTGAAGCTGCGGTCGGCCGTCCGCGGTTCGAACCCGGCCTGCTGCAGGATTTCCGACTGGATCGCCTCCACCACGCGATGCACTGCGGGCGCCAGCTCCAGCGCGCGTGGGGTCGGCTCCATCTGCGCGCCGGCGCGCACGAACAGCGCGTCGTCGAACAGCGTGCGCAGGCGCGCCAGGGCCGCGCTCGTGGCCGGCTGGCTGAGCCCGATCGCTTCCGCGGTGCGATTGACGCTGCGGTGCCGCGCCATGGCGTCGAACACTACCAGCAGGTTCAGGTCGACCGATCGAATATCCATGGCATGGATTTTATGTATTCGGCACATCGTCTGTTCAGATGGGCCTGGCCTCCCTACGATGCGCAGCCGGAGCCTTGCATTGCCACGGCGCGACGCGCCCCACGACACGGAGACACTTTCGATGAAACGCAGAACCTTCGCCCGTGCGGCGCTGCTCCTGCCCCTGGCGGGACGCGCCTTCGCCCAGGCGCCGGCGTGGCCGCAGCGCCCGGTGAAATTCATCCTGTCGCAGCCCGCCGGCTCGGGCCCGGACATCCTGGCGCGCTTCGTGGGCGACCAGCTGGCGAAGGTGTGGAACCAGCCGGTCGTCATCGACAACAAGCCGGGTGGCCAGAACGTGATCGGCGCGCAGGCGGCCGCGCGCTCGGCAGCCGACGGCTACACCTTCTACTACGCGACCACCGCGGCGATGGTGACCAACGCGTACACCTTCAAGAGCCTTCCCTACGACCCCGCAAGGGACTTCGCGCCGGTGCGCCTGGTGGGCCGCAGCCCGTTCGTCATCGCTGCCGGCGCCAGCTTTCCGGCGAAGGACCTGGCCGAGGTGATCGCCAGGGCCAAGGCGCAGCCCGGCGCCATCACCATCGCCACCGAAGGCCCCAAGACGTTCTCCGGCATGCTGGCCGACAGCGTGGCGGGCATGGCCGGCGTGAAGTTCAACCACGTGCCGTACACCAAGGCCCCGGACGCATTGCAGGACGTGATCGGCGGACGCGTGCAGCTGGTGTGCCTGCCGGATGCGGCGCTGGCGGCGTACCTCAAGTCCGGGCAGGTGCGCGCCCTGGCCATCAGCACCGCGCAGCGGCACTCCGAACAGCCGAATGTGCCGACGCTGGCCGAAACCTTCCCGGGCTTCGAATACACGGGCTGGAACGGCCTGTTCGCGCCGGCCGGCACGCCGCCCGAGGTGATCGCGCGCGTGAACCGCGACCTGGAAGCGGTGCTGAAGCAGCCCGACGTGGCGCAGCGACTGCTCACGCTCGGCTCGCTCGCCGAACCCCGCATGTCCGTCGCCGAATTCGACGGCTTCATGCGCGGCGAACGCGAGCGCTGGGCGAAGGTCGTCAAGACGGTCGGCATCCAGGCGGAGTAAGGGGTGACGCGCTGCGCCTGCGGGGTCGACGTGCATGCGCACGTGGTGCCGGAGCACTTTCCGCGCTACCTCGGCTCGCAGGTGCCGGCGGAGTGGCCGTCGATGGAAGCCGCACACGCCTGCCACCGCAACGTGATGATCGCGGGCAAGGTGTACCGCACCGTGTCGGACCGGTGCTGGGACACACCGAAACGCATCGCCGACCTGCCGGCGATGGGCTTGTCGCTGCAAGTGGTCTCGCCCATGCCGGAATTGCTGTCGTACTGGATGCAGGCGGCGGACGCACAGCAGTTGCTGCGCTATACGAACGACCAGGTCGCGGCGATGGTGGATGCCAGCGGCGGCAAGCTCGCCGGCCTGGGCGCGGTGCCGCTGCAGGACATGGACCTGGCCATCCGCGAACTGGAATACGTGGTCCGCACCCTCGGCTTCGCCGGCGTGGAGGTGGGCAGCAACGTCAACGGCGTGCCCATCGGCGCGCCCGCACTCGACCCTTTCCTCGAAGCGTGCGAAGCGCTCGGGGCCGCCGTGTTCGTGCATGCGCTGCGGCCAGCCGGGATGGACCGCCTGGTGGGCCCGGCCGCCTTGCAGCAGGTGCTGGCCTATCCGGGTGACGTGGGACTCGCGGCTGCATCGGCCATCACCAGCAACCTCATGGTGCGGCGCCCGGATCTGCGCATCGCCTTCAGCCATGGCGGCGGCACCCTCGCCTCCCTGCTGCCGCGGCTGCAGCAAGGCTGGGACGTGTTCCCCGCATTGAAGGACGCGGTGCGCGAAGCGCCGGCCGAACAAGCCCGCCGCCTTTTCTTCGACACGCTGGTGTTCGACCCACCGACGCTGCGCCACCTGGTCGCCACGTTCGGCAGCTCGCAGCTGATGGTGGGCACCGACTACCCCTTCAACTTCCACGACCGCACGCCGGTGGAGCGCATCGAGGCCTGCGGTTTCGACGACGCCACCGTGGTGCAGCTGGTGCATCGCAACGCCGGGCGCTTCCTCGGCCTGGAGAAGACCCCCTCATGAGCTCCCCCTGGATCGAAGGCCTGCGCAGCGTGGCCCTGGAAGTGCCGGACCTCGCGCAGGCCGAAGCCTTCTATACGCAAGTCTGGCACCTCGATGTCGCGTCACGGGACGGCGGTGCGCTGTACCTGCGCGGCAGCGGTAGCGATGCGTACCTGCTCGCGCTGCACCCGGGAGGACCGGTGCCGCGCATCCGCCACGTCACCTTGCGCGCGCGCAGTGCAGCCGCGCTCGGTGCCGTCGCGGAACGGGTGCAGCCCGCCGGCGGCCGCATCGTCTCGCAGGTCGCGCCGTTGCAGGATCCCGCCGGCGGCGCCGGCTTGACGCTGCGGGACCCGCACGGCCGCCTGTTCCAGGTGGTGCACGGCGATGCGCGGCGGCCCGACGGTCCGCCCGTGAAGGACAAGCCGCAGCGCCTGACGCACGTCGTCCTGAACAGCCACGCCGTGGACGAGACGCAGGCCTTCCTCTGCGACGTGCTCGGCTTCACGCTGGCGGACCGCACGGTGGCGATCGCCTTCATGAACTGCAACCGCGACCACCACACGCTGGCCATCGGCATCAGCGACAACGACGCGCTGAACCACATCGCCTTCCTGATGCCGGACTACGAATCGGTGATGCGCGGCGGCGGCCGCCTGCGCGACGCCGGCCACCCGATCCAGTGGGGCCCGGGCCGTCACGGGCCGGGCAACAACCTCTTCAACTACTTCATCGACCCGTTCGGCGTGGTCATCGAATACACGGCCGAAGTCGAACAGGTCGACGAAAGCTACCGGCCGCGCGGGCCCGACGAATGGAAGTGGCCCCCGGGCCGCGTCGACCAGTGGGGCATCTCGCCGCCACCGGGCGCCACGTTGAAGGAAGCGCAGAAGAAGGTCTTGTTCGTTCCGAGCTGAGAGATACCATGAAATTCACCACCTACCTGCGCCACGGCGCGCCCCGCCTGGCCCTCGTCGACGGCCAGGACCTCATCGACCTGAACGACGCGCAGCCGCAGGTACCCAGTGACCTGCGCCTGGCACTGAAAGCCGGCGTGGACCTGCAGGCTGCCGCCCGCGCCGCGCTGAAGGACCAGTCCGCACGGCGTCCCCTCGGCCAGGTGAAGCTGGCGCCGCTGGTCCCCGAGCCCGGCAAGATCGTCTGCCTGGGCCTGAACTACTTCGACCACGCCAAGGAAGGCGGCCGCGAGAAGCCGGACTATCCCTGGTTCTTCTTCCGGGCTGCGTCCTCGCTGGTGGCGCACGGCGAGGCCGGCTGGCTGCCGACCGTGTCCACGAAGTTCGACTACGAGGCCGAACTCGCCGTCGTCATCGGCCGCACGGTGCCGCGCCATACCAAGGAAGCCGACGCGCTGCAGTACGTCTTCGGCTACAGCTGCTTCAACGACATGAGCGTGCGGGACTACCAGAAGCGCACGCCGCAATGGACCATCGGCAAGAACTTCGACCGCACCGGCGGCTTCGGCCCGGCGCTGGTGACGGCCGACGAACTGCCGCCCGGTGCCGTCGGCCTGCGCATCCAGAGCCGCCTGAACGGCCAGGTGATGCAGGACGCGAACACCACGGACATGATCTTCAGCGTGGCCGAGACCATCGCGCTGCTGGCCGACGTGCTGACGCTGGAGCCGGGCGACGTGCTGGTGATGGGCACGCCCGCGGGCGTCGGCCAGGCACGCAACCCGCCGGTGTGGATGAAGGCCGGCGACACCTGCGAAATCGAGGTGGAGCGCGTCGGCATCCTCTCCAACCCCATCGCCAACGAGGGCGCATGAGCGGCGCCACGCCATATGACGTTGCGATCGTGGGGTATGGCCCCGCGGGGGCCGTCGCCGCGGGGCTGCTGGGGCTGGAGGGCCTGAGCGTCTACGTCTGCGAGCGGCTGTGGGACGTGTACCAGATCCCGCGGGCCATTTCGCTGGACCACGAGATCCAGCGCGTTTTCCAGCAGCTCGGCGTGATGGATGCCGTGCAACCTCACTGCGAGCCCTTCACGCCGTCGGAGTATTTCGGCGTCGACGGCCAGTTGATCCGCCGCATGACGATGGTGGAGCCGCCCTATCCGCAGGGCTACACGCCCTCCGTCGTGTTCACGCAGCCTCCCGTGGAAAGCGCCCTGCGCGCCCGGGTGGCGCAGATGCCCAACGTGAGGGTGGAACTCGGCGTCGAGCTGCGCGGGCTGGTGCAGGACGCCCATGGCGTCTCGCTGCAGATCGAGGACGGCGACGGCGGGAGCCGCCAGGTCCGGGCGAAGTACGTGGTCGCGTGCGATGGCGGATCGAGCACCGTTCGCACCCGGCTCGACATGCCTCTGGAGGACCTGGACTTCGACGAGCCCTGGCTGGTGGTCGACGTGCTCGTCAACGAGCGCGGCCTGGCCAAGCTGCCCCAGGTGAGCGTCCAGTACTGCGAGCCCGAGCGGCCCTGCACGCTGGTGATCGGTCCGAAGAACCATCGCCGCTGGGAGATCTCCCTCAGGCCGGGCGAGGACCCGAAGCAGGTGGCCACGCCGGAGGCGACCTGGAAGCTCCTGTCACGCTGGATCACGCCCGAGGACGGCGAGCTGTGGCGGCAGGCGAGCTACCGCTTCCACGCACTGGTGGCGAGCGAATGGCGCAAGGGCCGCGTCTTCCTGGCCGGCGACGCCGCCCACATGCAGCCGCCGTTCCTGGGCCAAGGCATGTGCCAGGGCATCCGCGACGTCACGAACCTGTCCTGGAAGCTCGCCGCCGTGCTGCACGGCGACGTGCGGGGCACCGCGGCGCAGGCCTTGCTGGACAGCTACGGCGCCGAACGCAAGGCGCACGTTCGCGAGCTGACCAGCCGCATCAAGGGCGTGGGCGCGGTCGTCTGCGAGCGGGACCCCGTGAAGGCGCGGGCGCGCGACGCCAAGCTGCTGGCCGATTGCGGCGGTGTCGTCCAGGACACGCCGCGCCAGGACATCCTGCCGCGCCTCGAAGCGGGATTGCTGTCGGCGACCGTGGACACCGCCCGCGGCAGCCTGTTCCCGCAACCCTGGCTGGTGCAAGGCGGCATCCGCCGGCGCATGGACGAACTGGCGGGCCGCGGCTGGCGCCTCGTCCTGGCGCCCGGCGTCGCGGCGCCGGAGGCCGCGTGGCCCGGGCTGCGCACCCTGTCGCTGGGGTGGCCGCTTGCGGAAGCGGACGGCGTCGCCGAGGCCTGGCTGCGCCGCCACGAATGCGTCGCGGCGCTGCTGCGGCCGGACCACTACGTCTACGGCGTGGCCTCCACGCCGGACACGATTCCTTCCCTCGTCGACGAAGCCGCCGCCGCCCTGGGCATCGCGGCAATGACCGCGTAGGCCGTGTCGCGCAACGCGCACCCCGGCACCCCCATTCCAAAGGAGACACCCATGGACCGCAGACATTTCGTTCTCGCCAGCGCCGCCCTCGCCGCGCTGGGCGCCGGCAGCGCCCGCGCGCAGCTGCAAGGCAATGCCTTCTTCGTCTCCGGCTTTCCCGCCGGTGGCATGGGGGACTACGTCGCCCGGCCTCTGTCGGAGAAGCTGCGCGGCAAGTACGCAGCCAACGTGCTGGTGGAGGCGCGGCCCGGCGCCGGCGGCCGCATCGCGGTGGAGTACGTCAAGCGCGCCAACCCGGACGGCCTGACCATCCTGCAGATCCCCAGCTCGCCGATGGTGCTGTACCCCAGCATCTACAAGAAGCTGAATTACGACGCCTTCGCCGACTTCCTGCCGGTGACCACGATGGTGAGCTATGCCTTCGTCTTCACCGCCGGTCCCGGCCTGCCAGCGGAGATCAAGACGGTGGCCGACTACGTGAAGTGGGCCAAGGCGAGCCCGAAGCTGGCCAACTACGGCATCCCCGCAGCCGGCTCGGCCCTGCACTTCGCGGGCATGCAGCTGCAGAAGGCCGCCGGCATCGATTTCAACAGCGTGGCCTACAAGGGCGGCGCGCCGCTGCTGCAGGACGTGCTGGGCGGGCAGGTGCCGGTGAGCTTCAACGTGCTGGGCGAAGTGCTGCCGCACATCCGGTCCGGCAAGCTGCGCGCCCTGGCCGTCACGACACCGGAACGTTCGCGCTTCCTGCCCGATGTGCCTACGATGGTGGAACAAGGCTACAAGGACATCGCGATGATGGAATACCTCAGCCTCTACCTGCCGGCAAAGACCCCGCCCGACACCGTGCGCAAGCTGAACACGCTGGTGCGCGAGGCGCTGCATTCGCCCGAGATGGTGGAGAGCCTCGCCAGGAACGGGCTGGAGCCCGTGACGCAGAGCCCCGAGGAATTTGCTGCCATGCTCAAGCGCGACCAGCAGCGCTGGGCCGGCATCGCCAAGGCGACCGGCTTCACGGCGGAGGAGTGAGCGTGGCCAGGCTGACGGGCGCGCAGGCGCTGGTGCGCATCCTGCTGGCCGAGCAGGTGCGCTTCGTCTTCGGCATCGTCGGCGGCAAGCTCGCCCCGCTGCTGCACGCCATCCAGGAGCAGCCGGCGCTGCGCTTCGTCGGCCTGCGGCACGAAGGCGTGGGCCCCATGATGGCCGCGGCCGTGAGCGCCGGCTCGGGCGGCATGGCCGTGGCGCTGGGTGAGATGGGGCCCGGCGGGCTGAACCTCGTGTCCGGCCTCGGTGTCGCCTTTGCCAACAACCTGCCGCTGCTGGCGATCACCACCAACCAGCATCGTGCCGCCGCCTATCCGCACAACGGCATGTTCATGGACCTGGACACCGTGGCCGTGACGAAGCCGATCACCAAGTGGAACGCGATCGTGCACGACGCGCGGCGCATGCCGGAGCTGGTGCGGCGAGCCTTCCGCGAGGCGCTGTCCGGCCGGCCCGGGCCGGTGCACCTGGACATCCCGCAGGACGTGCTGGCGTCCGCGGTGGACTTTGCCGACGACGAGTTCGACCTGCCGCCGCAGCGCTATCGCGCGATCGCACCGCCTCGTCCAGCTGCAAGCGCCGTCCAGGAGGCGACCGCGCTGCTGCGCGCGGCCAAGCGGCCGTTGATCGTCGCTGGCGGCGGCGTCGTCGCGAGTGGCGCGGCCGGCGCGGTGCGCGAACTCGCACGCCGCCTGCAGGCTCCGGTGCTTCCCACCCAGATGGCGCTGGGTGTCGTGCCCAGCGACAGCCCGCACTTCATCGGCCACGGCGGTCTGATCGCCGGCGAAGCTGTGCGCGACGCTTTCGAGCGCGCGGACGTGATCCTGGCCGTGGGCTGCCGCTGGTCGTCGTGGATGTGGGACGCGCAGGGGCCGTTCGCCCGGCGCAGCCACGCCATGGTCAGCATCAACATCGATCCGTCGGCCCTCGGCCAACCCGCGCTGCATGCGGTTGCGATGCAGGCCGATGCCAGGCTGGCGCTGCAGGACCTGCTGGATGCATGGGACGGCCGCGTGGCCACCGGGGTGGAGGCGGGCTGGCTGGAAAGCGTGCGCGCCGTGCGCCGTGGCTACGAGGACAAGCTGGCGACGATGGCCGCGGAGCGCACGGAGGTGATGCACCCCGCGGCACTGGCGCAGGAGATCGCGCGTGCGCTGCCGGCCGATGCGCTGGCGGTCTACGACGGTGGCCACACCACCTTCTGGAGCAACGACTTCACGCCGGTGCGCGAGGTGCGCACGCGTTTCCACGAGCCCGGCATGAGCCACCTGGGCTTCGGCCTGCCCTACGCGCTG
>JAJNBO010000334.1 GCA_021156245.1 Ramlibacter sp.
CGCTATGGCCGCGGCGTCGTGGAGGAGGCGAGCGCCACGCAGGTGACGGTGGCCTTCGCCGATCGCTCGCGACGGACCTTCCTGCCGGAGTACGTGCGCCGCGCCAGGGCGCCGCGTGCGGCGACGGCACCCGCCGCGCCGCGACCGGCCGCGGCCGCTTGAGGTTCGCCGGAGCGGCGTGATGCGGCGTGCTGCGTGGCGAACCGGCCGGGCGCGCCTGGCGGTCATGTCGCTGGCGGTGTCGATGGGCTGCATCGTGGCGTGCACGCCGCGCGCGCCCACTCCACCGCCGTCCGCGACCATTCCAGGGCCGGCCGTCATTCCCCCCGCGGAAGCACCCGTGCCGCCGGCGCCGTTGACGCCGCCCCCCGCGGTGCCCGAACCCGAGCTCGCCGATGGCCAGCGCGGTCCCCTGCTGTTTGCCCACTGGCGGCTCTCGCATGCCCGCGACGTGGAAACGTTCGAACAGTACCTCGCGCGCGAGCAGGTGGCGGGCGTGGTGCCCACGTACCAGTTGCTGCGCAGTGCATCGATGTGGAAGGAATGCAAGGCGGACCCGTTCGAAGTGCCGCCGCTCGCCGTGTGGTCCGAGGTCCGCGAGGTGCTGGTGCTGCTGCGTGAATTGCGGCGGGAGCAGGTGCTCACCGCGTTCGAGGTGGTGTCCGCCTATCGCGGGCCGGCGCTGAATCGCTGCGCCGGCGGGGCGCCCGGCAGCTCGCACCAGGTCTTCGCCGTGGACATTGCACCCGTCGCCGAGGCGGATGGCATCCGCCTGTGCAGCTTCTGGCGTGACCACGGTCGCCAGTGGAACATGGGCGTCAGCCGCTATCCGAGCGGCCGCATCCACATCGACCGCAGCGGCTTTCGCACGTGGGGCGCAAGCCACAAAAGGGGGAGCAGCTACTGCATTGCCCTCGCGGACCGTTAAGAATCTCACGGCTGCGACGGTTCCCTGCCGGCGAACTCCCGCCCTTGGTGCCAGAGTGGCCCCAAGTCAGTGCGGGAAAGCGCCATGAAGAAGCACGTATCGGTCGTCCTGAAACTCAATGCAATGCTCGCGCTGGTCGCCGGCGGCGTGCTGGCGGTCGCCGTGCTCGCATGGCGCTGGATCCCGGTGGATGACCGCGTCGACTTTGCCTTGGAAGCCGCCGCGGTGCTGGCTGCCGCCCTGCTGCTGGCCACCATGCTGCGGCTCAGCATCCGTGAAGGCATCCTGCGCTCCATCCGCGCTGCCGCCCACGTGATCGGCCGCGTGGCCGAGGGCGACCTGACGGCGCGCGTGCAGGTCCAGGCGCAAGGCGAAACGCAGAAGATGCTGCAAGGACTGGAGCGAATGACCGGCGACCTGCGCGGTCTGGTCACCGAGGTGGCGCACAGCGCCCAGGCGGTGGCCGCCCGCAGCGCGCAGATGGCCCAGGGCCACCGCGACCTCTCCGGCCGCACCGAACATCAGGCGAGCACGCTCGAGGAGACGGCGAGTTCGCTGGAAGAACTGACCTCCACCGTGCAGCACAACGCGGACAACGCCCGCGCCGCGAGCGAGCTCGCGCAGACCGCGTCCAGCGTCGCCCAGCGCGGCGGCCGCGTCGTGGCGGACGTCGTGAGCACCATGGACGGCATCTCGGCGTCGGCCGCCCGCATCGGCGACATCAGCAGCGTCATCGACGGCATCGCGTTCCAGACCAACCTGCTGGCCCTGAATGCGGCGGTGGAAGCCGCGCGTGCCGGCGACCAGGGCCGCGGCTTCGCCGTGGTGGCCGCGGAAGTGCGCACGCTGGCGCAGCGCAGCGCGCAGGCCGCGCGGGAGATCAAGACGCTGATCGGGGAATCCGTCGAGCGGGTGCAGGCCGGCAGCCGCCTGGTCGGCACCGCCGGCGCCACCATGGAAGAAATCGTCGCCGCGGTGACGCAGGTCAGCACCTTGATCGCCGAGATCGCCGCTGCCAGCGGCGAACAAAGCGCCGGCATCGGCCAGGTGAACACAGCGATCGGCGAGCTCGAACACGGCGTGCAGCAGAACGCGGCGCTGGTGCAGGAAACGGCCGAAGCGACGACCGCCCTGGCCGAGCAGGCCAGCGCGCTGTTGCAGCTGGTGGCCCGCTTCCGCACGCAGGAAGGCACGGAACGGGGGCGCGCCGTCCCGGGCTATCCCGAGGCCGCGCGGCTGCCCCTCCCGGCCTGACACGCCTGGCCGGCGGTCAGTTGTTGAACTGCACTTCCTTGTGCTCGCCCATCTTCGGCTTGGTCCCTGTCATCGCGGCCTTGCCCATCTTCAGCAGCTGCAGCAGCTTGTTTTCCTTGACGTTCCAGTACTCGGCCTCGTCGATGCGCACTTCGACCAGCTCCATGTCCGGGTCTTCCGCGCCACCCGGAAACCAGGCCTTCGCGATGGGGTTGAACAGCTCTTTCTTCTTGGCCATGTCTTCCAGGATGCGCGCGGTGCCGGTGACAGAGACCCAGGTGTCTTCGCCAGGGTTCGCGTAAGCCAGGTTGACGTTGCCGTCCTGCTGGAGGCGGGTGCCCACCTCGCTCTTGCGGGACACGAAGAAGTACAGGCAACCGTCCTCTCCGAGGTCCTTGTTCTGCGTCGTGAGGGGATGGGAATGCAGCGTCCCGTCGGTATGGCGGTGGGACAGCATGGCGAAGCGCTGGTCCTTGATCAGGTCCCAGAGGATTTCATGGTGCTTGGCGTCGTTCATTGGATGCTCTCCTTGTTCGGATGCCTCCATGCTGACCAGGCTGTCGTAGAACACGCATCAGGCGTGCGTGCTTGTGCCTGTGCGGGATGGCCTACGACAGCCATCCCGCCGGCCCGCGGCGAGCGGGCCGGCGGTGTGACTTAGCGCCAGGGATTGTTCGGGCGCGTATCGCGGCCGTTGCGCACGCCGTCACCGTCGCGGTCGCGGTCCCAGCGGTTGGCCACGCCGTCGCGGTCCTGGTCGCGGTAGCCGCGGCCATAGTAGCCGCCGTAGTAGCCGCCACCGTAGTAGCCGGTGCCGACACCGATGCTCACCGAAGGCTGCGCGTAGCCGTACCCATAGCCCGGGCCGTAGCCGTAGGGATCGCCGTAGGCGGCGCACCCGCCCAGAGCGCCCAGCGTGGCGACGGCTGCGAGGGAGAGGAGAAGTCTTTTCATGGAAACCCCTTGGATGGTTTTTGGACCTGGCCCCGAGTGTGCTCGGCAAGCCGCTGCGGCCGCGCAAGCACCGGGCGCGATTCGCTGTAGGAAGGGTGCGGCACGCATGTAAAGGCGTCGTGTAGCCCGCGCTTCGCCTGCGTCAACAACGGTGACCGATCCGTCGTGGCGGCGTCGAAATGCGGAAAATGCCGCATGCCCATCGCCCCAGCTGCCCCGCCCGTCCGCGCGGTCCTTTTCGACCTCGGCGGCGTGATCCTCTCCATCGACTTCGGACGCGCTCTTGCGGCCTGGGCGCCGCATTCGCGCCTCGCGCCCGAGCGTCTGCAGGCGGCGTTCCGATGGGACGAGCCATTCCTGCAGCACGAGACGGGCAAGCTGTCCAACGACGGCTATTTCGCCCACGTGCGCCAGGCGCTGGAACTCGACTGCGATGCAGCCACGGTGGAGGCGGGCTTCAATGCCATCCTGGTGGCGGAAATCGAGGAGACAACGCACCTGGTGGAGCGGCTGCGCAAGCGCGTGCCCTGCTATGCGATCTCCAACACCAACGACGCGCACATGGCCGAAATGCGCCGGGCGTTCCCCGGCCTGCTGCCCCGGTTCGACCGCGTCTTCGCATCGCACGAGATGGGCCATCGCAAGCCGCAACCGGCGGCCTTCGAACATGTGCTGCGCGCCATCGGCGTGCCGGCCGGCGAGGTCCTGCTCTTCGACGATCTTCGACCCGCCGTGAGCTACGCCGGCGCCGCCGCCGCGAAGTCGTCGAAGGCGCGGTGCAGGTCATCGACCAGCCGCGCCAGTTCTTCCGGCAGCGCGTGCGCGGCCCGGTCCTCCAGCGCGCCCGCGATCGCCGCGTAGCGCTCGGCGCAGACCATCGCGCCCGACCCCTTGGCGGAATGCGCCAGCAGGCCGAGCTGCTGCCGGTTCGCTGCGGCCAGGGCGTCCTTCATGCGCGCCAGCAAGGCGGGCGTGGTCCGGCGGAACGTGGACAGCGCCACCTGCTCCAGCTCCAGGTCGCCGCCAAAGCGCGAATGCATGGATTCGGCATGGAAGACGGGCAGTTCGTCCAGGCGGGAAGGCTGCGCGCCGGTCCATCGTGCCAGCACGGCGCGCAGCACCTTCAGGTCGATCGGCTTGGTGATGTAGTCGTTCATCCCCGCTTCGATGCAGCGCTCGCGGTCGCCCTTGATCGCATTCGCGGTCATCGCGATGATGGCGGCCGCGCAGCCGGCCGCCCGCAGGCGGCGCGTCGCCTCGTAGCCGTCCATCTCGGGCATCTGGCAGTCCATCAGGACGAGGTCGAAGTCCTGCGACAGCGCGAGCTGGCAGGCCTCGACACCGTCGTTCGCCAGCGTGACGTCGCCGTAGCCCAGCTTGCGCAGCATGCCGAACGCGACCACCTGGTTGGTGGTGTTGTCCTCCGCGACGAGGACACGGACACCCGCCGTGGTGGACGGCAGCTCCTGCCATACGGACGCTGCCGGCGGCGCCTGTGCGGGGACGACAGGCAGCGTGACGGTGAAGCGCGAGCCCTGGGACGGGCTGCTCGCGACCCGCACGCTGCCGCCCATCAGGTCCACCAGCTGGCGCACGATGGCCAGCCCGAGCCCGGTGCCACCGAACTGGCGCGAAGTGGAGCTGTCGGCCTGCATGAACCGCGTGAAGAGCTGCGGCTGCACCTCCTCCGGGATGCCGACGCCGGTGTCGGCGATGGTGAACTGCAGCTCGCAGCCGTCGTCGCCGGGCGTGCCCTTGACGTCCAGCCCGATCCAGCCATTGCGCGTGAACTTCAGCGCATTGCCCAGCAGGTTGACCAGCACCTGGCGGATGCGCGTCGGATCCGCCTCGATGTAGCGGGGGACCGCCGCATCGACATGCACGCGGAACAGCAGGCTCTTCTCGGTCGCGCGCAGCCGATAGAGCGTGGCGAGGTCCTCGATCAGCTCGTGCAGGTCGAACGCAACACTCTCGATCTCCATCTGGCCGGCTTCGATCTTCGAGACGTCCAGGATGTCGTTGACCAGCGCGAGCAGCGAATGCGCGCTGCGGTCGATCAGGTCCGCATGCTGGCGCACGTCCGGCGGCAGCTGTTCGTCGAGCAGCAGCTTCGTCATGCCGATGATGCCGTTCAGGGGCGTCCGGATCTCATGGCTCATCGTCGCGAGGAACTGGCTCTTCGCGCGGCTGGCGGCATCTGCGGCGTCGCGGGCCACGCGCAGGTCGTGCTCCGCCGTCTTGCTTTGCGTGATGTCGCGGTTGGTGCCCACCATGCGCAGCGGCATGCCGCCGGAGGTTCGGTCGGCCACCCGGCCTTCGCTGTGCACCCACACCAGGCTGCCGTCCTTGCGCCGCACGCGGTGCTCCACCGCATAGCGCGGCGACCTGCCGTCCAGCACCGGCTCCAGGGCCTCCTGGATGCGCAGGAGATCTTCCATCGGCACCAGCTCGAGCAGCTCCTGCGCGGTGCACTCGGTGGGCTCCGGCGGCCCGCCCAGGATCACGGACCACTGTTCGGACAGGAACACCGTCTCGCCCGGCACGTCCAGGTCCCACAGGGCGAGGCCCGAACCCTCCAGCGCGCGGTGCAGCCGCTCCTGGCTCTGCTGCAGCGCGGCACGCGCGAGGTGCGCCTCGGTCACGTCCTGCAGCGCGCCCACCAGGGCGACCGGCTTGCCGTTGCTGCGTTCGATGTGCCCGACGGACCGCACCCACACCTGGCGCCCCGCGGCCGTCGTCATGGGCAGCTGGAGGTCCCACGCCTGCCCGCTCCTGCGGCTCGCTTCGGCCGTCCGCCGGATCTCGGCCTGCGCCTCGGCCGAGAAAAAGCGCAGGTGCTCGTCACCGCGCGGCACGTACTCCGGCGGCAGTTCGAAGATGCGCCGGGTCTGGGTGGTCCACTCCACTTCGCGCGTGACGAGGTCCAGCCGCCAGGCGCCGACGCCCGCGACCTGCTCCGCGCGCGCCAGGAATTCGTTGGAGGCCTGCAACTGGCGCCGGGTGGTGACCTCTTCGCTGATGTCGACGATCGACCCCACGTAGCCACCCGTCGATCCGTCGGGCAGCGCGATCGACTGGCCGCGCGCGCGCACGTGGAGCACGCTGCCATCCGGGCGCAGCAGGCGGAAGACATGGTCGAAGGTGGAGCCGGTTGCCGCAACGTCCGACCACCACGCCATGACGGCGGGCTGGTCCTCGGGATGGATGAGGCGGGTCCAGCCGTCGCCCAGCGACTCCGCCAGGGACATGCCGAAGGTCTTCTGCCACTGCGGGTTGGTGTAGATGCACTTGCCCTGCACGTCGGTGTGGAAGATGCCCACCGGGCACGATTCCGACAGCTCGCGGAACATCTGCTCGCTGGAAGAGTGCAGCGTGCGATGCGCCGCCTGCCGCAGCAGCAACGACTGCATCACCGCCTGGGCCAGTTCCTCCAGCACCTCGCGCTGTGCCGGCACGAGCCCGCCGCGGGCCGTACGGTCCATCACCGAGAGCATGCCGATCACATGTCCCTCCGGCGTCCTCAGGTCGGCGCCGGCGTGGAAGGCCGCCCAGGGCGGGCCGCCGACCCAGTCGCGCGGCATCTCGGTCACCCCGTCCAGGCCGACTTGCGCCTTCACCCATTGCCGGTCTTCATCGATCAGCGTGAGCGCCGCGATGGGCGCCGCACAGGCGGCCGCCGCTGCCCGGGTCAGGCTGTCCAGCAACGCCTCGGCCGGCGTGTGCAGGATGCCGAGGCTGTGCAGCGCGTAGAGCCGCTGCGACTCCTCCAGGGAGCGTCGCGGCGGTGGTGCGGGCGGTCTCACGGGACGTTCAACGGGCCAGCGTCGAGGCGCCGAACAGGCTCTGCACGAACTCGACGGCGAGTTCCGCGGTGCGGTTGCGCACGTCCAGCGCCGGATTGATCTCGACGACGTCGACGGAACCGACGCGCCCCGTGTCCGCGATCATCTCCATGCACAGCTGCATCTCGCGATAGGTGGGGCCGCCCCGCACGCCGGTGCCGACGCCGGGCGCCTCC
>JAJNBO010000335.1 GCA_021156245.1 Ramlibacter sp.
CTGCGCGCGGGAGACGTGATGTACCTGCTGCCGGACATGAACTTCGGTCCGGAGGAGTCGATCTTCGTGCCGTTCTATGGCGTGCAGGCGGCGACGGTGCCTTCGCTGTCCCGCTTCGCGCGGCTGGGGCGGGCGAAGGTCGTGCCCGTCATCACGCGCCTGACCCCGACGGGGTACGAGGTGCGCGTGCTCGAAGCCTGGGCTGGCTTTCCGACCGACGATGTCGAGGCCGACACTGCGCTGATGAACGAGCGCCTGCAGGCTTACATCGACGAGATGCCCTCGCAGTACTACTGGGTGCACAAGCGGTTCAAGACGCGGCCGGCGGGGGAGCCGAAGGTCTACTAGCGCTTGGGGAGCTGGGGTTCGCCTGCGGGCTCACCGCCAGCCTACGGGCAGCGGCACATGTAGGCTGGTGGTGAGCGCGAAGCCCGAACCCCAGCTAAGCCCTCAGGAACGCCCCGATCCGCTCGGCGACGAACTGCGGACGCTCATGGATGATCCAGTGGCTGGCGCCCGGCACGCGTTCCAACGTCAGGTCGCGGATGTACGCATCCAGTCCGTCCACCAGCTCGGGCAGCAGCGCCGCATCCTCCATCGCCCACAGGACCAGCGTCGGGATGTCCACCGTGAGCATCTCGCGCGGCAGCGCGACGGCCGTCGCTCCAGGATCGCCGTCCCGGGCCGGGCGCAACGGCGAGGCGCGGTAGTAGTTCAAGCCGCCGGTGAGGCTCTGGTCCCAGAGCTTGCGATAGCGCTCCTTCAGTTCACCGGTGAGCCACGGCGCCTCGCCCCAGTGCGTGAAGAACGCCAGCAGGCGGCGATAACCGTCCTCGCGCAGCAGCTTCTCGGCATCGGGCCGCGCCAGGAAGTTCATGTACTGGCTGGCCTCCTGCTGCTTCGCGCTCGTCTGCAGCGCGCGCAGGAAGGTGCCGGGATGCGGCGAATTGACGATGGCCAGCCGCTCGGTCAGCGCCGGATGCTGGTTGGCGAAGTTCCACGCGACCGCGCCGCCCCAGTCGTGGGCCACCAGGCAGGCGAGCGGGGCGCCTTCGACCTGCGCGAGGGCGACGATGTCCTGCACCAGGTGCTTGGGCCGGTAGGCCGCCACGTCGGTGGGCTGGCTGGAGTTCTCGTAACCGCGCAGGTTCGGCGCCACGCAGCGATAGCCGCCGCTCTCTTCCCGCGCGAAGTGCTCCAGCACTTCGTCCCAGATGAACGCCGCTTCGGGGAAGCCGTGGAGGAAGAGCAGCACCGGGCGCCCACGCTTCCCGGTGGCGCGGCAACTGAGGGTGATGCCGTGGGGAAGCGCTTGCTGCCAGGTTTCGATCATGGATTTTCCGGATGGGTCCACTGGTAGAGGAGCAAGGATGCTTCCTCCACGCCCTGCTTCTTGAGGGCCGAGAACAGTCTCGCCTCGCCGCCGCCGGTTTGCAGTCGCGCAATGGACAGCGCCTTGTTCTGCTCCTCCCGGTTGAGCTTGTCGGACTTGGTGAGCAGCACCAGCAGCTTCAGGCCCTCGACGACGCGCGGCCGGATCACGTCCAGCAGGATCTCGTCCAGCTCGGTGATGCCCTGGCGCGGATCGACGAGCATCACCACGCCGATCAGGCTCTCGCGGGTCATGAGGTAGTTGGCCATCACCTCCTGCCAGCGGATCTTGTCCGCCTTCGGCACGGCGGCGTAGCCGTAGCCCGGGAGGTCGGCCAGCAAGGCGTCCGTGACGCCCTGCTTGCCGAGCGAGAACAGGTTGATGGCCTGCGTGCGCCCGGGCGTCTTGGAGGCGAAAGCCAGCCGCTTCTGCTGCGTCAGCGTGTTGATGCAGGTGGATTTGCCCGCATTGGAGCGGCCCACGAAGGCGATCTCGGGCACGCCCACCGTCGGCAGGAATTCCAGGCGCGGGGCGGTGGTGAGGAAGCGCGCCGTGTGCAGCCAGGCGACGGCTTGCGCGGCGGGCGAGGGGCCTGGCGGCGGGGCAGGGGCGCGCGGCGCCGGCGGTGAGGTCATGGGAGAGGAGGTGTGCAGAGTCGGCATTGTAGAATCCTCGGGTTTTGCCCCTACGACTTGCCCAAAAAGTGAACAAGAAGCCTGCTTCCCTGCTGTTGGCCGCCGTGCTGGCGACGTCCGCGTTCCTGTCCGTGGCCCAGCAGCCCGCCGCGCCCGCTGTTCCCGCCAGCGCAGCCGCGCCCGGCGCCTCGGGGCTGATGGTGGCGCCGCCGCAAGCCTCGAGCAACGCTCCCGCGCCGGGGCCCGCTGCCGCAACGCCTGCGCCGGGCGCGCCTGCCGCGCAGACGAGCGCCGCAGGCAAGGCCGACATCGCCGCCGGTGACGCGAAATACACCGCCGTGTGTGCCTCCTGCCACGGCGCCGGCGGCAATTCCGGCACGCCCGCCAACCCCCGCCTGTCGCAGCAGCACCCGGCGTACATCGTCAAGCAGCTGCAGGAGTTCAAGAGCGGCAAGCGCCCGAGCCCCATCATGCAGGGCTTCGCCGCCCAGCTGACCGAGCAGGACATGGTCAACATCGGGGCCTACCTGGGCACGCAGAAGGCCAAGCCTGGCTTCGCCAAGGACAAGGAGCTGGTCTCCCTGGGCGAGAAGATCTACCGCGGCGGCGTGCAGGACCGCCAGGTGCCCGCCTGCGCCGGCTGCCACAGCCCCAACGGCGCCGGCGTCCCCGCGCAGTACCCCCGCCTGTCGGGCCAGCACGCCGACTACACCGGCAGCCAGCTGGTCGCCTTCCGCGACGGCGTGCGCAAGAACAGCCCGCAGATGTCGCAGATCGCCGCCAAGCTCAACGATCGTGAAATCCGCGCGGTTTCCGACTACATTGCCGGCCTGCGCTGAGCCAACGGTTGAACTAACCGCCGCAGCCGGACACCAAGACGGGCGGGCGCCTCGGAAGAGCGCCCGCCTTTTTTCCTTTCGAGCCTGATGACCACCACCACCGCCGGCTTCGGCCCGGAGCAAGCGCCGCAGAAGCTGCGCGCGCTGCTGGAGCTCGTCTCCTCCATGCGGTTCGCCATTTCGCTGCTGACGGTGATCTGCATCGCCTCGGTGATCGGCACCGTCCTGAAGCAGGGCGAGCCGCTGGGCAACTACATCAACCAGTTCGGGCCGTTCTGGGCCGGGTTGTTCATGGCCCTCAAGCTCAATGCGGTGTACAGCGCGTGGTGGTTCCTGCTGATCCTGGCCTTCCTGGTCGTCAGCACTTCTCTCTGCATCGCCCGCAACACGCCGAAGATCCTGGCCGACCTGAAGTCGTACAAGGAGAACATCCGCGAGAACAGCCTGCTGGCCTTCCACCACCGGGCCGAGGCACGGCTGGCCGGGACGCCGGAAGGCGAGGCCCGGCGCATGGGACAGGCGCTCGCCAAGGCTGGCTGGAAAGTTCGCCTGCAGCAGCGCGCGGGCGGCTGGATGGTGGCGGCCAAGGCCGGCGGCGTGAACAAGGTGGGCTACCTGGCGGCCCACAGCTCCATCGTGCTGATCTGCCTGGGCGGCCTGCTCGATGGCGACCTCGTGGTGCGTGCGCAGATGTGGTGGGGCGGCAAGACGCCGTACAACGGCGGCGGCATGATCTCGCAGGTGTCGCAGCAGCACCGGCTGCCCAGCACCAACCCCACGTTCCGCGGCAACGTGCTCGTCGCCGAAGGCACCGCGTCCTCCACGGCGCTCCTGAACCAGTCGGACGGCGTGCTGCTGCAGGAACTGCCGTTCTCCATCGAGCTGAAGAAGTTCATCGTGGAGCACTACTCCACCGGCATGCCCAAGCTGTTCGCCAGCGAGATCGTCGTCCATGACAAGGAGACCGGCGAGAAGATTCCGGCCCGCATCGAGGTCA
>JAJNBO010000336.1 GCA_021156245.1 Ramlibacter sp.
CAGGACCTGGGCGCCGGCGTGCAGTTCCTGCGCGCGCAGGGCTACGACAAGGTGGTGCTGGTCGGCAACTCCGGCGGCGCCGCCCTCGTGTCCTTCTACCAGGCGCAGGCCGAGCACCTGACGCTGGACCGCCTGCCGGACGGCGATCCGGCCGGCTTGTCCCCGCAGGACCTGCCGCCAGTGCAGGGCCTGGCGCTGTGCGCCGCGCACGAGGGCCGGTCGGCCCTGATGCGCAGCTGGATCGATCCCTCGCTGACCGACGAACACGACGCACTGTCCTGCGACCCTGCGCTGGACATGTACGACGCGCGCCATGGCCCGCCTTACGGCCACGCCTTCCTCGATCGCTTCCGCAACGCGCAGCAGGCGCGCTACGAACGCATCGACCAGTGGGTGGGGGAGCGGCTGCGGCACCTGCGCGCACAGGCCGCGCCGGGCAGCGCGCGGGACGAGGTGTTCGTCGTCTACCGCACGCACGCGGATCCGCGCTTCCTGGACTTGTCGCTGGACGCGAACGACCGGGCAGTCGGCAGCGTGTGGGGCGGCGGCGCGGCGGGGGCGCGCTCGGTGAACTACGCGGCCAGCCAGATGGGCCGGGTGACGTCGCTCACGGCCTGGCTGTCGCAATGGTCGCCGCGCAGCCGCGCCGACGGGCCGGCCAACCTGGCGCGCACTTCGGTGCCCACGCTGCTGTGCTCCTATACGGCCGACCAGTCCACCTTCCCCAGCACGCGAGCCGCCTGGCTGGCGGCCGGGGGTGACCGCATCCGGAACGTCGACATCGGAGGCGGCAATCACTACCTCGCCGGACAGCCTCGCCTGGTCGAACAGGTCGCCGACGAAATGGCGGCGTTCATGCTGAAAGCGTGATTTCCTGCACGCTTCGCTGTGGCGTCCGACCCAGTGTCCGACAAGCGTGTGCGCTCCGTCCTACAGGACCGTTCGAGACCGCCTCCTAGCATGAGCTCTCGTTTCCGGAGCAGTTCATGGATTCCACCGTCGAAGTCTCCCGCCCGCCAGCCCGCGGCATCGGTGCGCTCGACAACGTGCGGGCGGTGTTCTGGCACTCCTACCGGCACCTGTTCCCGCCGCACTCGCTGGCCGCGCAGACGCCCAACGGCAGCGTCGTGATCTCCTGGTCGATCATGGACGATCCCCACGCGAAGTATCCGTACGCGGCTCCGGTCATGCTGCGCTTCGACGAGGCGCTGCTGGAGGCGATGCGCAAGGCGGCGCTCCCGCAGCGCGTGCGCCTGGCCAAGCGCCACGAGACCTCGTTGCGGGAAGGCCTGAGGGGTTACGACCCGTTCGCACAGTTCCCGAACGCGCGGGTGGTGGTGATCGGCTGAGCTGTCGCGCCGCCGGGCGGGTTGGGTTGACGCCCGCCAGTCGCAAGTCTAGATTGAACGAGTGGATAAAACACCTGTTCAACGGAGATGACCATGGACTCGACTGCACCCTTGCCGCGGCGCGTGCTGCGCACCGCGGGTGTCCTCCTCGAGGAGCCCGGCCGGCTGCCGGATCCCTATCCCTTCGAAACGGTCACCCCGCGCCGGGAGGGTTTCGTCGAACGCGATGGCGTGAAGTCCTGGTACGCCCAGTATGGCGACGACGGTCCCTGGCTTGCCTTCGCCCCCATCTTCCAGATCGCCGATTCGCACATGCTGCGCGGGGTGCTTCCCTATCTGTCGCAGCACTACCGGGTGGTGGTGATGGACCTGCGCGGCAACGGCCGGTCGGACCGGCCGCGTACGCAGGCGCAGTACAGCTTCGATCACTACTTCGCGGACTTCGTCGCCGTGCTCGACCGGCTGGAAGTGGACTGCGCGGCCGTGGTCGGCATCTCCGCCACGGCCATGACGGCGATCCGCCTGGCCGCCGAGCAGCCGTCACGCGTGTCGCACCTGGTCCTGGTCGGCGGCTGGGTGGAGCGGCGCCTGCAGACGCAGGCTGCCAGGGACGGCGTGCAGGCCCACCTGGCGCGCATGCACGCGGACTGGCCCGCCTACCTCGACGAATTCTTCGCGGTGTGCTTTCCCGAGCCGCATTCCACCAAGCCCTTCGAGGACGCCGTCCGCGACGGCTGGTCCACCGAAGCAGACGTCCTCGCGATGGCCCTGGTGGGTTGGCTGGGCCAGGACCAGCAGGAAGCCGCGAAGTCCGTGCGCTGCCCGACGCTGGTGCTGCACGGTGACAAGGACGGCCGCGTGCCGCACTCGCAGGGCGAACTGGCCGCGGGCCTGATCCCTGGTGCGAGGCTGGTCACCATCGGGGAAGGAGGGCACCTGCTGCCGGCGCGCGATCCCGTCGCCTTCTGCCGGTTGCTGAACGAATTCACCGGCATCGCCGCGGCGCGATCCACCTGGGTGCGCGCGATGGCGCGCAAGCGCAAGGCCCTGTTCGTCTCGAGCGCCATCGGCCTCGGCCACGTGCAGCGCGACCTGGCGATCGCCCGCGCGATGCGCGCGCGGGAGCCCGACCTGGAGATCGACTGGTTCACCGTGCCGCCGGCCTCCACGTACCTCGAACGCGAGGGGGAGCGCCTGCACCCGATCACGGCGCGGCTGGCCAACGAAAGCCGGCATTTCGAAAGCCTCGCGGGCGAGCACGACCTGCAGGCCTTCTTCGCCCTGCGCACCATGGACGAGGTGATGGCGCGCAACTTCCTGCTGTTCGCCGAGCTGCTGCGCGAGGAGCACTACGACATCGTGATCGGCGACGAAGCGTGGGAGGTGGATTACCACTTCCACGAGAACCCGGAACTCAAGCGCCAGCCCTTCGTCTTCCTGACCGATTTCGTCGGCTGCCTGCCGATGGAAGAAGGCAACGAACGCGAAGCCTTCCTGTGCGCGGACCGCAATGCCGACGAGATCGAGCACGTGGCGCGCTATCCGTGGATCCGGGATCGTGCGATCTTCGTCGGCAACGTCGACGACGTACCCGAACTCCCGTTCGGTCCGGGCCTGCCGGTGATCCGCGAATGGACCCGGCGCAACTTCGCCTTCACGGGCTACGCCCTGCCGTTCGACCCGGCGTCCCTGGCCGATACGGATGCGTTGCGGGCCAGGCACGGCTACCGTCGCGACGAGAAGCTGGTCATCGCCGCGGTCGGCGGCACCGCGGTCGGTGCGCCGCTGCTGCGCAAGATCGCCGACACCTTCCCGCTGATGAAGAAGGAGTTGCCCGGGTTGCGCATGGTGCTCGTCGCAGGCCCGCGCGTGCCGCGCGAAGCGCTCCCCGTGCATGACGGGCTGGACGTGCTGCCCTACGTGCACAACCTGTTCGAGCACCTCGCCTGCTCGGACCTCGCGCTGGTGCTGGGCGGCTTGAGCACCTGCATGGAACTGGTGGCGACGCGGCGCCCCTTCCTGAGCTTTCCGCTCGAACGCCATTTCGAGCAGTGCATCCACGTGCAGAACCGGCTGCACAACTACTGCGCCGACTGCGCCGTCCGCTTCCGGGAAGTCAGCGTGCAGGAACTGGCCGAGAAGGCGCTGCAGTCGATGCACGCACCGGTGCGCTACAAGCCGGTGGAAACGGACGGCGCCGTGAAGGCGGCGGAACAGATCCTGGCGGTGATGGAGAACCGGCACTGGGCCGCGGCATGAACGTCATCCCCGCCTGCGCGGGGATGACGGCGAGAGGCGGGGCGACGCCTACGCCTTCAATGCCCGCAACACATTCTCCGCCGTCGCCGGCGCATCCATGTGCACGCGCCCGTCGCCGCGCGCGGCCGCTGCTGCGTCGCGCAACGCCTCGAACACGCTGATGGCCAGCATGAAAGGCGGCTCGCCGACGGCCTTGCTGCCGCCGACGTTGTCCTCCGGGTTGGCTTCG
>JAJNBO010000337.1 GCA_021156245.1 Ramlibacter sp.
ATCGCCCGAAGCCCGTGCTCCATGTGCGGAAACACAGGATTGCGGATCGAGGCGTCGGCCGCCGACGGGTCTGGCGCCGATGCATGGGCCAGGTACGGCATCACGGTATGCGCGCCGAAACCCCACCTGCGCCCTGCAGGTTGCAGGCGCGGCGTGTCGGGATCGTTGGTACGGCGTGAGCGCATGGTCGGAGGGGGCGCCCGGAGTTTGGCACAAGCGGGCGTTTGGGCGCCAGCAGCAAATCCGCATCGCCACCGAGGGCAATGTCCGACCGGCAGGCAGGATGCTGGACTACACGACTGGCGAACCTCAGCGCTAGTGTGGCGCGACCCCATGAAGGAGTGCGATGCCGGACCCGCGCGTCACCATCACCGTCCCCCTGCAGCGGCGCCCCGAGCGCCGCGATTCCGACCGCTTCGTCGCGGCGATGCCCGTGCAGGTGGATGGGGAGGAAGCGACGACGCGCGATCTCAGCGCGTCGGGCCTGAGTTTCGAGTCGGAGCGCAGCTACGAGGTCGGTTCGCGCATTGACGTCGTGGTCGAATACATCCTGGACGGGCACCACTACCCGTTGCGATGCCAGGCCGAAGTCGTGCGCGTGCAGCCGTCGGGAGCGGCGTTCACCATCGGCGCCCGGCTCGTGGCGCAGCAACCGCTGCAGGACGTGGCGGTCGGCGCGCCCCCGATGGCTGCGCCCCCCTTGCGCCGCATCCGCTAGGGCACGCACGCGTCACCGCCGCACGGCGCGGCACAATGCGGCAGCACCGCAGCCGTTCCCGATGCATCTTCCCTGGCTCCAACCCGGCGACCCCTTTCCCGACCCCTCCCGCGCCTGGGACCAGGCGCAGCCCGCACCCGGCCTGCTGGCTGCGGGCGGCGCGCTCGACACCGACAGCCTGCGGCGCGCCTATTCCAGCGGGATCTTCCCGTGGTTCAGCGAAGGCCAACCCATCCTGTGGTGGAGCACCGATCCGCGCATGGTGCTCTTCACGGACGAGTTGAAGCTGCATCGATCGCTGCGCAAGACGGTCAGCCGGTTCGCGCTCGACCCGCGTTGCGAGATCCGTTTCGATGGCGACTTCGATGCCGTCATCGGCGCCTGCGCCGGCAGCGAGCGGCCGGGACAGAGCGGCACCTGGATCGTGCCGGCGATGGTCTCCGCCTACAAGGCCTTCCACCGCGCGGGCTATGCGCACAGCGTGGAGACCTGGATCGACGGCCGGCTTGCCGGCGGGCTGTACTGCGTCGTCATCGGCGGCGCGGTGTTCGGCGAATCGATGTTCACCCGCGTGCCGGACGCGTCGAAGATCGCGCTCGCGGCGCTGGTGGCCTGGTGCCGGCAGGCCGGCGTGCGGATGATCGACTGCCAGCAGAACACGCGGCATCTCGCCTCGCTCGGCGCGCGCGAGATTCCCAGGGCGGAATTTGTGCAGCAAGTGGCAACGGAGCGCCAGCGCGAAGCCTCGCAATGGCGATTCGAACCCGTATACTGGAATTCACTCGTGCCGTACCCCACACCCGCGTGACGCACCTCAAGGACCTTCCGCTCCAGACGCTGCAGTTCTACGCCACGGCGCCGTACCCGTGCAGCTACCTGCCGGGCCGGCAAGCCCGCTCGCAGGTTGCAACGCCGAGCCACCTGATCCACAACGACGCCTACTCGGACCTCGTCACCGGGGGGTTCCGGCGCAGCGGCATGTTCACCTACCGGCCCTATTGCGACGGCTGCCGCGCCTGCGTGCCCTTGCGCGTGGTGGTCGACAGCTTCCAGCCCGCGCGCAACCAGCGCCGCGCCTGGGCCCGCCACTCCAACCTGGTGGCTCGCGTGCTCAAGCTGTGCTTCGTGCCCGAGCACTACCACCTGTACCTGCGCTACCAGACGGGCCGGCATGCGGGCGGCGGGATGGACCACGACAGCATCGACCAGTACACCCAGTTCCTGCTGCAAAGCCGGGTGAACTCCCGGCTGGTGGAATTCCGCGAGAAGCTTCCCGACGGCAGCCCCGGCGCCCTGCGCATGGTGTCCATCCTCGACGTGCTGAACGATGGCATCTCGGCGGTCTACACGTTCTACGAGCCGGACCCGGCCGCCAGTTTCGGCACCTACAGCGTGCTGTGGCAGATCGACCAGGCCAAGCGCCTCAAGCTGCCGCACGTGTACCTGGGCTACTGGATCGACGAAAGCCCGAAGATGAACTACAAATCCCGCTTCCACCCCCATGAGGTGCTGGTGGACGGCGAGTGGAAACGCGGCGAGCCCTGAGCGCGTCTTTTCACAAGGTAAAATGGACGGTGAGGTACCGTCCATGCGCAACAAAGACTCCCAAGGCCCCGCCACCCCGACCATCCAGGTCATCGAGCGCATGTTCGCGCTCATCGATGTCCTGGCTTCGCGCGAGGACGCCGTTTCGCTGAAGGAGATCAGCGAGAAGACCGGGCTGCACCCGTCCACCACGCACCGCATCCTGAACGACCTGGCGACCGGCCGCTTCGTGGACCGGCCCGAAGCCGGCAGCTACCGGTTGGGCATGCGGCTGCTGGAGCTGGGCAACCTGGTGAAGGCGCGGCTGAACGTCCGCGACGCCGCGCTGGCGCCGATGCGGGAGCTGCACAAGCAGATCCAGCAGCCAGTGAACCTCAGCGTGCGCCAGGGCGACGAGATCGTCTACGTGGAACGAGCGTACAGCGAACGCTCGGGCATGCAGGTCGTGCGCGCCATCGGCGGACGCGCGCCGCTGCACCTCACGTCGACCGGCAAGCTGTTCCTGGCGGCGGACGACTCGCAGCGCGTTCGCGCATATGCCACGCGCACCGGGCTGGCAGGGCACACGCGCAACAGCATCACGCAATTGCCGGTGCTCGAGCGCGAGCTGGCCAAGGCGCGCCAGTACGGCATCGCGCGCGACAACGAGGAGCTCGAACTCGGGGTGCGCTGCATGGCCGCGGGCATCTACGACGACCAGGCCAAGCTGGTGGCCGGCCTGTCGATCTCCGCCCCGGCGGACCGGCTCGACGAAGCCTGGCTGAACAAGCTGCAATCCACCGCCAACGAGATCTCGACGGCCCTCGGCTACAAGCCCCCGACGCAGCGCCTGGCGGCATGAGTCGTCGTCCCCGCGAAGGCGGGGACCGGAGCTCCCGCATAAAAAAAGCGGCCATGTGGCCGCTTCCTGGAAGCCCTGGATTCCCGCCCGCGCGGGAATGACGTTCAACCGCTGACCTGGCGGATGACCGTGTTGCTCGTGGAGGGCAGCATCGGCACACCCGCGGGCGAATGCGTCTCGACCCAGCGCCGCACGCGCTCGGCATCGCCGATGCGGCTCAGCTTGCCGGCGGAGTCGAGGAACACCATCACCAGCTTGCGGCCCGCCACCTTGGCCTGCATCACCAGGCACTGGCCTGCTTCGGAGATGTAGCCGGTCTTCTGCAGGCCGATGTCCCAGGCGGAATTCTTCACCAGCCGGTTGGTGTTGCTGAATTGCAGGGTGCGGCGGCCCACGGTCACTTCGTGCCCCGGGGACGTGGAGAACTCGCGCAGCATCGGGTCCTGCGACGCCATGATCACCAGCTGCGCCAGGTCCTGCGCGCTCGACTGGTTGCGGCTCGACAGGCCGGTCGGTTCGACGTAGCGGGTGTCCTTCATGCCCAGCAGCCTGGCCTTGGCATTCATCGCTTCCACGAATGCGGACATGCCGCCCGGATACGTGCGGCCCAGCGCATGGGCGGCGCGGTTCTCGCTGGACATCAGCGACAGGTGCATCAGCTCGCCGCGGGTGAGCGTGGTGCCCACGCGCAGCCGCGAGCCGGTGTGCTTCTCGGTGTCGACGTCGTCC
>JAJNBO010000338.1 GCA_021156245.1 Ramlibacter sp.
GGTGACGTCGGGGCGCCCCATGTGGTCCACGACCACCGTCGTCGGCAACGCGGTGAAGAAGTCCCACAGCTCGGGCAGGTCCACCGCCTCGAAATAGATCACGACGTGCCAGCCCAGCGGCTTGATGCGGTTGGCGATCTCCAGCAGTTCGTCCTTGGGCGTGAAGTCCACCAGCCGCTTGACGAAGTTGAAGCGCACGCCGCGCACGCCGGCGGCATGCAGGTCCTGCAGCTCCCGGTCGGTGACGCTGCGCCTGACCGTGGCCACGCCCTTGGCCTTGCCGTCGGAGCGCCTGAGCGCATCGACCAGGGCGCGGTTGTCGGCGCCGTGGCAGGTGGCCTGGACGATCACGTTCTTGGTGAAGCCCAGGTGGTCGCGCAGGGCGAAGAGCTGCTGCCAGCTCGCGTCGCAAGGCGTGTACTTGCGCTCGGGCGCGTAGGGGAACTCGGCGCCCGGGCCGAAGACGTGGCAGTGCGCGTCGACGGCGTCGGGCGGCAGCTGGAACTGCGGCTTGCTGGGACGGGTGTACCAGTCGAGCCAGCCTGGGGTTTTGGTGAAGTCGCCGGAAGTGGGTTTGTTGTTCATGGTGCCGTCCCCGTCATCCCCGCGGAGGCGGGGATCCAGGGCTTTCGGATTCGGGTGCATGAAAGCCCTGGATTCCCGCCTCCGCGGGAATGACGGCATTTGTCAATCGATATAGCGAAGTCCCGCCTTTTCCAGCGGCTCCCGCATCTTGTACATGTCCAGGCCCAGCACGCCGCCGGCCAGCTTCGCGCGCTTCTCGCCTTCGTTGGCTTCGCGCGCAGCAGCGGCATCCAGCACCTTCTTCGCCATGCCCGCGGGCACGCAGACCACGCCGTCGTCGTCGGCCACGATTACGTCCCCGGGATGCACCAGCGCCCCCGCGCACACCACGGGGATGTTCACGGAGCCCAGCGTCGCCTTGACGGTGCCCTTGGAGCTGATCGCGCGGCTCCACACCGGGAAGCCCATCTCCGTGAGCGTCCTGACGTCGCGCACGCCGGCGTCGATCACCAGCGCTCGGGCGCCGCGCGCCTTGAACGAGGTGGCGATCAGGTCGCCGAAGAAGCCGTCGGTGTTGTCGGTGGTGCAACCGGCCACGACGACGTCGCCCGGCTGCACCTGCTCGGCCACCACGTGCAGCATCCAGTTGTCGCCGGGCTGCAGGAGGACGGTGACGGCGGTGCCGGAAACCAGCGCGCCGGCATAGATCGGCCGCATGTAGGGCTTCATCAGGCCGACGCGGCCCATCGCCTCGTGCACGGTGGACGCGCCGTATTGCGCCAGGCCATCGGCGGTCGCGCGGTCGGCGCGCTGGATGTTGCGGTAGACGACTCCGAGTTCGTACATGGTCAGCGTCCTTGCTGTTTCAACTTGGCGTCAAGCCGGGGGAACACGCGGCGCGTGTTGGCTTCGAAGATCTGGTGCTTGTCTTCCGGCGACAGGATGGTCGAGGCGTCGATGTACTTCTTCGTGTCGTCGTAGTAGTTGCCGGTGGTGGGGTCGATGCCGCGCACCGCGCCGATCATCTCGGAGGCGAACAGCACGTTCTTCACCGGGATCACCGTGTTCAGCAGGTCGATGCCCGGCTGGTGGTACACGCAGGTGTCGAAGAACACGTTGTTCATCACGTGCTCGTCCAGCTTGGGCCGCTTCATCTCCTGCGCCAGGCCGCGGAAGCGCCCCCAGTGGTACGGCACCGCGCCGCCGCCATGGGGGATGAGGAAGCGCAGCGTCGGGAAGTCCTTGAACAGGTCGCCCTGGATCAGCTGCATGAAGGCCGTGGTGTCGGCGTTCAGGTAGTGCGCGCCCGTGGTGTGGAACGCCGGGTTGCAGCTGGTGGAGACGTGGATCATCGCCGGCACGTCGTACTCCACCATCTTCTCGTAGATCGGGTACCACCACTTGTCCGTCAGGGGCGGCTCCTTCCAGTGGCCGCCCGAAGGATCGGGGTTCAGGTTGATGCCGACGCCGCCGTACTGCTCGATGCACTTCACCATCTCGGGCAGGCAGGTGCGCGGATCGACGCCAGGCGACTGCGGCAGCATCGCCACGGGCACGAAATGATCGGGGAAAAGCTGCGCCACCCGGTAGCAGAGCTCGTTGCAGATCGCCGCCCAGGTGCTGGAGACATTGAAGTCGCCGATGTGGTGCGCCATGAAGCTGGCGCGTGGCGAGAACAGCGTGATGTCGTTGCCGCGCTCCTTCATCAGGCGCAGCTGGTTCGTCTTGATGGACTCACGGATCTCGTCGTCGCTGATCTTCAGGTCCGACGCCTTGGGCATCAGGGATGCGTCCTTGATGCCCAGGATCTGCTGGTTGCGCCACTTCTCCAGTTGCGGGGGCGCCGTGGTGTAGTGGCCATGGCAATCGATGATCAGGCTCATGCTGTGTCTCTCTCCAGGAATCGGGGGGCGCAGCCGCGCTCAGGCGGCGGGTTCCATGCCGTTGCGGCGCTTGGCCTCTTCGGCATCGGCGGATGCCATGAAGGCGAGCAGTTCGCGGACCGCATCGCCTTGCGTGCTCCGGGCGCACACGGCGCCGGAAAAGATGGTGTTGATCTGGACGGCAGCCGGCATCGGGCCGAGGATGGTGATGCCTTCCAGGTGGATCAGTTCGGCAAGCTGCTGGAAGCCGAGCGCCACTTCGCCCCGTGCCACCAGAGAGCCCACCGGGATGCCGGGCGGCGCCTGCACCAGCCGGCCCTGCAGGTCCTGGGCGATCCCCCATCGCTGGAACAACTGGATCAATGCAACGCCGCTCGGGCCGGTCGAATAGCCGACCGTCGGCGCCGCCAGCACGGCGGCCTTCAAGGCTTCTTCGCTGGACACGTCGATGCGCGCAGCGGTGTCGCGCACGGCGATGGCCACGCCCGAACCCACCAGGTCCACGCGGGTCCCGCCCACCACGTGGCCAGCGGCTTCGAGCTTCTGGATGGCGTCGGATGCGAGCACCACCACGTCGAAGGATTCACCCGCGGCGACGCGCTTGGCGGCGTCCACGCCGCCGACCGATTCGATCTCCACCGAACGGCCGGAGCGCTGTTGCCAGGTGCGCGCGAGTTCACCCAGCACCTGCCGGGTGGCCATGGACGAAATTCCCTTGAGGCTGGCGGTCATGGGCGGATTGTGTTCGCCGCTCCCGCTTGGAGGAAGCGACCGCCAAGACTAGCAGCTATGCCCGTTCGGCATAATTGCCGCCAAGGTATTCCACTTCATGGATCTCAAGCAGCTCGCCTATTTCGTCCGCGTCGCCGAGCTCGGCAGCTTCACGCGCGCGGCGATCGAGCTCGACGTGGCTCAGCCCGCCCTCAGCCGGCAGGTCCGCCTGCTCGAAGTGGAGTTGCGGCAGACCCTGCTGGTGCGCAATGGCCGGGGCGCCGTGCCCACCGAGGCGGGCAAGCTGCTGCTGGACCACGGGCGCGGCATCCTGCACCAGGTGGAGCGGGCGCGCGAAGACCTGGGGCGGCTGCGCGGCGGCCTCGCGGGCCGCGTGGCGGTGGGCCTGCCGAGCAGCGTCGCCCGCGTGCTGACCGTCCCGCTCACCCGCGCCTTCCGCGAGGCGCTGCCGCAAGCGCGCCTGTCGATCAGCGAAGGCCTGTCCGGCGGTTTGCAGGAGGGGCTGGTCAGCGGCCGGCTCGACATCGTCGTCCTCTACAACGCGCAGCCTTCGCGGGAGCTCGACCTCACGCCGCTGCTCGAAGAGGACCTGCTGCTGGTGCGCGCGCGTCCGCCCGGGCTGCATGAAGATCCGCCCCCCGGTCCGATCTCGCTGCAGGAGGTGTCGCAGCTGCCACTGGTGGACCTGGTGCTCGACGGCGCCGGCTGCGCGATCCTCTCGCGCAATGCGCTGCTCAATACACCGCGGCCCTCCGCCTATACGGCGCAGCACATCGGCAGTCCGCCGCTGCGCATCCGCCTGTCGCTGGCCACCAGCCTGCAGCGGCCGGCCACGCCGGTGCAGAAGGCGACGCTGGAGTTGATCCGGGCCAAGGCGCCCGAGGTAGTGGCGCCCGCGCTGTAGCCGCGGCCGTCAGGCCGCTGCAAGCGCGTGCTGCGAGGCCGTGACGAAGCCTTCGAATCGTGCCAGCGCTTCCTCCACGCCACGCTGCATCTGCTCCGGCGCCAGCCCCTCGCCCTCATCTTCCAGCCGCTGGCAAACGGCGGCGAGCGTCGCGGCGCCGAGCGTCGCGGCCGATCCGCGGATTCGGTGCGCGAGCCTGGACAGCGCCTGCCCGTCGGACATGCCCACCGCATCCGCCAGGCCCTGCCGGGTCTGCCGCACGAAGAGTTCGCGGGCGTGCTGGAACAGCTCCACGTCCCCGAAGAAGCGGTCCTCGATCGCGCCGGCCTCGAAGTCC
>JAJNBO010000339.1 GCA_021156245.1 Ramlibacter sp.
AGCACCACCAGGGCAGGTGCGCGACGTGGGGCATCACCACCCAGCCGATCACGAACAGCAGGAACAGCGTGTCGCGGCCGTCGCGCGGCAGCGAGGCGATGCGGGCGAGGGGCTTCAGCACAGGGCGAGCGCCTCCAGGCAGCGCCGCTTGTGCGCTTCGCCGTTGCCCGGCGCCACGTCCTGCCCCGGCAGCCGCAGGCCGTAGTCCTGTCCCAGCTTGTCCGCCTGCAGCACCCATGCGGCCAGGCGCGAGATGCGCGCCTCGCGATCGGGCAGCCCGGTCTGCGCGTAGTCCAGCCAGAGCTCGTGGCGTTGCGCCTGCATCGTGTCGCGGCTCACGAGTTCATCCGTCTTCGCGGCCTTCTTCCACACCACCAGCTTGAGCGGGTCGCCGCGCCGGTACGCCCGCACGCCTTCGAACTCGCCGGAGTTCTGCGCGCGCGAGGCGGCCGTACCCCCGGAGCGCGGCTCGCCGGGCGGCAGCGGCGGCGGCATCGTCTCCGGCCGCGGGTAGACCAGCACCTGCGCGGCGGGGCGCCAGACCGTCCAGACACGGAACGTGCCCAGCGGAAAGCGCGTCTCGGCTGTGAGTGGCGGCACCCGGTGCAGGCCGCGCCGGCCGGGCTGGAAGGCGACCTGCACGGTGCAGCTGCCTTGCGCGGGCACGTCGGTCCAGGTCCAGTGGTCTTCGTGCGTGGCGTCGAGCACCGCCAGCCCGATGCCGTGCCGCACCTGGCTGCGCGCGTTGCCGAGCACCACCGACAGCGTGGCGCTGGCGCCCGCGAATTGCGGCGGCGGTGCCAGCAGGTTCAGCGTGAGCCCGCGCAGGGTGGCATGGCAGACGTGCATGCCCGCGATGGCGCTGCCTGCGAGCAGGAAGGTGAGGAGGTAGCCGAGGTTCAGCTGGTAGTTGATCGAGCCGATCAACAGCACCAGCAGCGTGAGCCCCAGCATGAAGCCCGGCCGTGTCGGCAGGATGTACACGTTGCGCTGCGTGAGCGTCACCGTGTCGGTGAGCGGCAGCCTCGCCTGCCACCACTGGCGGAAGCGGCGGCGGGCGAATCCGAACGGGTTGAGGGCCGTCGTGTCCATGGGATCAGGGAAGGGGCACCGCCTCCACCATCGCCCGCACCTGTTCCACCGGGCCGCGGCCGGCGTCGCCGACCGGGACGAGCCGGTGCGCCACCGTCTGGGGCAGGATCTGCTGCACGTCGTCCGGGGCCACGTAGTCGCGCCCGGACAGCAGCGCCTGCGCCTTGGCAGCGCGGATGACCGCGATGCCCGCGCGGGGGCTCAGGCCTTGCAGGAACCAGCGGCCGGAGCGGCTGGCGGCGATGAGATCCTGCACGTAATCGAGCAGCGGGTCGGCCGCGTGGATGTCCATCACCTGCTGCTGCAGCGACTGCAGCTCGATGGGGGACAGCGTGTTCCCCAGGTGTTCCACCATGTCGCGGCGGTCGGCGCCCGAGTACAGGGCGCGTTCGGCGGCGCGGTCCGGGTAGCCGAGGGAGATGCGCATCAGGAAGCGATCGAGCTGCGACTCCGGCAGGGCGAAGGTGCCGAGCTGGTCGTGCGGGTTCTGCGTGGCGATCACGAAGAAGGGCGAGGGCAACGCGCGCGTCTCGCCTTCCACGGTCACCTGCTTTTCCTCCATGGCCTCCAGCAGCGCGCTCTGCGTCTTGGGGCTGGCGCGGTTGATCTCGTCGGCCAGCAGCACCTGCGCGAACATCGGCCCGGGGTGGAAGATGAAGCTTTCCTTGCCGCGGTCGTAGATGGAGACGCCGGAGAGGTCGCTGGGCATCAGGTCCGCGGTGAACTGCACCCGCGAGAACTGCAGCCCGAAGGCGCGGGCGAGGGCGTGCGCCAGCGTGGTCTTGCCCACCCCCGGGACGTCCTCGATCAGCAGGTGCCCCCCCGCCAGCAAACAGGCCACGCAGTCCCGCACCTGCGAGGGCTTGCCGACGATCACCGTGTTAAGCTGGTCGAGGAGCGTTTTGAGTTTTTGTCGTGCTTCCATACAAGCGCGACGTTATCGCAAATTTGGACCGAGGCCGAGGCGAGCCATGCACAAAACCGGCTATTTCACGCACCCGGACTGCAGGAAACACGACATGGGCCGCGGGCACCCCGAGTGCCCCGAGCGGCTCGACGCCATCGAGGACCGCATGCTGGCGTCCGGCCTCCTGGACGTCGTCGAGCGCCGCGAAGCCCCGCTGGCCAGCACGGACACCCTGGAACTCGCCCACGATCGCCTGCACGTCATGGCCATGCAGGAACTGGCCCAGGAGGTGCGGGAGCAGTCCGATGCGGGCGGCTTCGACCGCGTCTCCATCGATCCCGACACGTCGATGAACCGCCACAGCTGGAATGCCGTGCTGCGCGCCGCCGGCGCCGCGATCGCGGCGACCGATGCGGTGATCGGCGGCGAGCTGGAAAACGCCTTCTGCGCCGTGCGCCCGCCAGGACACCATGCCTGCCGCGACCGCGCCATGGGCTTCTGCATCATCAACAGCGTGGCGGTCGCCGCGCGCTACGCGCTGGAGCGGCACGGCCTGCAGCGCGTGGCCGTGGTCGATTTCGACGTGCACCACGGCAACGGCACGGAGGACATCCTGGCCGGCGACCCGCGCGTGCTGATGGTCGGCATCTTCCAGCACCCGTTCTATCCGGGCACCGGCACCCACCCGATGGGCGAGAACATGGTCAACGTGCCCGTGCCCGCGTACACCAAGGGCAACGTGATCCGCCAGCTGGTGGAAAAGCACTGGTTGCCGCGGCTCGAGGCCTTCCGGCCCGAGATGATCTTCGTCAGCGCCGGTTTCGACGCCCATCGCGAAGACGACCTGGGCCAGCTCGGGCTCGTCGAAGCCGACTACGTCTGGATGACGCAACAGATCAAGGACATCGCCAACCGGCACGGCAAGGGCCGCATCGTTTCGTCGCTGGAAGGCGGCTACAACCTCGACGCGCTGGGCCGCAGCGTCGAGGCGCACGTGCGGACGCTGGCCGGGGTCTGACCGGGACCGCAGAGGAGAAGCAACCATGGACAAGCCACTGGTGGAGAGCCGGGACGCGCGCGGGGTGGTCACCCTGACGCTGAACCGTCCCGCGAGTTTCAATGCGCTCAGCGAAGAGATGCTGCTGGCGCTGCAGGCGGCGCTGGACGCGCTGGCCGATGACGAATCGGTGCGGGCCGTGGTGCTGGCCGGCGCCGGCAAGGCCTTCTGCGCCGGGCACCACCTCAAGGAGATGATCGCGCGTCCGGAGCTGGACTACTACCAGAAGTTGTTCGCGCAGTGCGCCCGCATGATGCTTGCGGTGCAGAGGCTGCCGGTGCCGGTGATCGCGCGCGTGCACGGCATCGCCACCGCCGCCGGTTGCCAGCTGGTGGCCCAGTGCGACCTTGCCGTGGCGTCCACCGAAGCCCGCTTCGCGGTGAGCGGCATCAACTACGGCCTCTTCTGCTCCACGCCCAGCGTGCCCTTGCTGCGCAACGTGGCGCCCAAGCAGGCGATGGAGATGCTCGTGACCGGTGACTTCATCGACGCGCAGGCAGCGCAGGCGCGTGGCCTGGTCAATCACGCCGTCGCCCCGGCACAGCTCGACGCGGAGGTCGAACGGCTGGTCGCGGCGATCGTGGCCAAGCCGCGCGTCGCCATCGCCATGGGCAAGGAACTGTTCTATCGCCAGCGCGAGATGGGCATCGAGGCCGCGTACCAGCTGGCGGCCCAGACCATGGCCGCCAACATGATGGACGGCTGCGCACTGGAAGGCGTGACGGCCTTCACCGAGAAGCGCAAGCCCGCCTGGGCG
>JAJNBO010000340.1 GCA_021156245.1 Ramlibacter sp.
ACCACCCGGTGCGGGAAGCTGATCTTGCTGTGCGCGCCGGCGCCGATGCCCAGGTAGTCACCGAACTGCCAGTAGTTGTAGTTGTGCCAGCAGCGGTGGCCGGGCTTGGCATAGGCGGACACTTCGTAGCGTTCGAGCCCGGTCGCCACCGTCATCTCCGTGATGCGGTCCAGCATCGCGTAGGCCAGGTCGTCCGGCGGCGTCGCCGGCGGAAACTTGGCGAAATAGGTGTTGGGCTCGATCGTCAGGTGATAGATCGACAGGTGCGGTGGCATGAGCGACAGCGCCTGCGTCACGTCGGCCTCCAGCTGTTCCAGCGTCTGCCCGGGCAGGGCGTACATCAGGTCGAGGTTGAAGGTCTCGAACGATGCGGCCGCCTCCTCCAGCGCCGCCACGGCTTGCCTGCTGTCATGCACGCGGCCGAGCGCCCTCAGCTGCGCGTCGTTGAAGCTCTGCACGCCGACGGACAGCCGCGTGACGCCCGCCGAGCGGAACGCCTTGAAGCGATCCTTTTCGAAGGTGCCGGGGTTCGCCTCCAGCGTGACCTCGCAGTCCGCCGTGAGCTTCAGGCGCGCCCGCACCTCCGACAGCAGCCGCTCGATGGCCTGTGGCGAGAACAGGCTGGGCGTGCCGCCGCCGATGAAGATGCTGTGCACCTGCCGGCCCCACACCAATGGCACCGCGGCCTCGAGGTCCGCCACCAGCGCGTCGACGTAGCGCGTCTCCGGCATGCCCGATGGATTCCATTCGGCGCCGGGCCGCCCCAAGCCGAACACGCCCCCTGGGGGGGCCGACGCCGCAGGCGTCTTGGGGGGGGCAATTTCGTGGGAGTTGAAGTCGCAGTACGGACACTTCTTCAGGCACCAGGGCAAATGCACGTACAGCGACAGCGGCGGCAAGGCCGCCAGTTGCAGCGTGCCGGACCGCATGTAGTGCTGGATGTCCTTGCTCACAGCCAGCGGTCCCGAATGAGCTGCACCATCTGCTGCGCCGCCTGGCCGCGATGGCTGTGCGCGTTCTTCACGTCCGGTGGCAGCTGCGCGAAGGTCGCGCCGAACGCCGGGATGAACATCACTGGGTCGAAGCCGAAGCCGTTGCCGCCGATGGGTTCGCGCGTGATCTGGCCCACCACGCGGCCGACGGCGATCAGCGGCTCCGGATCCTCGGGGCTGCGCACGGCGACCAGCGTGCTGACCAGGGCCGCCCGCCGGTTGCCCACCAGCTCCATCTGCTCCAGCAAGGCCTTGACGTTGTGGTCGTCGCCCTTCGGGTAGCCGAACTGCGTCGCGTAGTACGCCGTGTCCACGCCGGGCAGGCCGCCGAAGGCATCGACGCACAGCCCGGCGTCGTCGGCCAACGCGGGCAGTCCCGCGTGCTGCGAGGCGTTGCGCGCCTTGGCCAGCGCGTTTTCGACGAAGGTGCGGTACGGCTCTTCCGCCTCGGGCACGCCGAGGTCGCCCTGGCGGACCAGCTCGATGTCCAGCGATGCGAACATCGCCTGCAGCTCGGCGAGCTTGCCCGGGTTGTTCGAGGCGAGGATCAGTTTCACTGCGACAGCTTGAGCGCGGCGGTTTGCAGCAGGACGAGTTCGGTGATGCCTTTTTCGGCCAGGCGCAGCAGTTCGTCCATCTCCGCGCGGGTGAACGCCGCGCCTTCCGCGGTGCCCTGCACCTCCACGTAGTGGCCGGCCCCCGTCATCACCACGTTCATGTCGGTGTCGCAGGCGACATCCTCGACGTATTCGAGGTCCAGCAGCGGCGTGCCGTCCACGATGCCCACGGAGATGGCCGCCACCGGGCCGACCACGGGCGACTCGGTGATCTTGCCGCTTTCCAGCAGCTTGTGGACGGCGTCCTGCGCCGCGACGAAGGCGCCGGTGATGGCCGCCGTGCGCGTGCCGCCATCGGCCTGCAGCACGTCGCAGTCCAGGGTGATCGTGCGCTCGCCGAGCTTCTTCAGGTCGAACACGGCACGCAGCGACCGGCCGATGAGGCGCTGGATTTCCTGCGTGCGACCGCTCTGCTTGCCGCGTGCGGCCTCGCGGTCGCCGCGCGTGTGCGTGGCGCGCGGCAGCATGCCGTATTCCGCCGTCACCCAGCCCTCGCCGCTGCCGCGCTTGTGCGGCGGCACCTTCTCTTCGACCGAGGCCGTGCAGAGCACGCGGGTGCTCCCGAACTCGATGAGCACGGAGCCTTCGGCGTGGATGGTGAAACCGCGCGTGATCCGCACGGGACGCAGCTGGTCGGCACCGCGGCCGCCGCTTCGGGCAAAGGTCTTCATCCGGGGATGATAGGCAAGGCCGGAAGGGCCTGCCTGACAGAGGTTGTCATTGCGGGCTCGACCCGCAATCCATGGATCCCGGGTCAAGCCCGGGATGACGCCATCAGACTTTCTTCGCCGCCGAGCGCCGGATGGCCTCGTTGATCTCGGCGATGGAGCGCTCGATGGCGGCGTCGTCGAGGTCGTCCACCAGCGTGTCCAGCACGCCCGCCTGGATGGTGGAGGCGAACACGCCGTCGCTGATGCTGTCCGTGGAGATGCCCCGCGTGGACTCGAAGGTGTCCGGCGTCTCCCACTCCAGCGCGATCACGGTGACGTTGTCCGAGTGCTCGCCGCCGTTGCGCAGCGCGCCTTCGACCAGGTCGGGCACGGCCTCGGCCACCGGTTTCTGGCTCAGTTCCCGGACGATGTCGATGTCTTCCAGGCTGCTCCACAGGCCGTCGGAGCACAGCAGGATCTTGTCGCCCTGCTGCAGCTGCACGGGACCGGTCACGTCGAAGACGGGTTTGGTCGGCGAGCCGAGGCAGGTGAACAGGATGTTGCGGTTGATCCTGTCCATGCGGATCACGCCGGCGTTCTGCTGTTCGAGGTACGAGTGGTCGCGCGTGCGCGTGAGCAGCTCGCTGCCGCGCACGACGTACAGGCGGGAGTCGCCGCAGTGCACCCAGGTGGCATGCTGCCCCTGGACGATTGCGGCCACCAGCGTGGTGCGGGGCGTGTCGAGCATGCCCTTCTCGCTGGCGTAGCGGATGATCTGGTGGTGCGCGGCCATCAGGGCCGACGACAGGAACTCGGTCACGTCCTTCACGACGGGCCGTGCTTCCTTCTGGTACAGGGCGGAGATGGTCTGGAGCGCCAGCTGCGCGGCGACTTCGCCTTCGGGGTGGCCGCCCATGCCGTCGGCCAGCAGGAACAGCCCGGACTCGCGCGTGTAGCAATAGCCCATGCGGTCTTCGTTCTTCTCGCGGCCGCCCTTGCGGCTGACCTGGAAAACGGAGAATTTCACTTGGCTTTCGCCCCGAAGCCGGTGGCCTTCTTCATGTTCTTCTTGGTGTCCGTCACCATGTTGTCGAACTGCAGGCGCATCTTCTCACCGACCGACAGCTTGGTATAGCGCCGTTCGCCCTCCCGGCTCAGCTCCTTCTGGAGGGCGAACACGGACTGCGGGCGGGACAGCGGGTCGAGCGACATGCACCATTCAACCACTTCGATCAGGTTATCGGAATAGACACCGCGCAAGCGGCTCAAGGCAAGCGCCAGGCGGTCTTTTTCCAGTCGCTGCGGCGCATCATTGGGCGGATACCCCTGCATCGTGGCGTAGATGCAGGCGCCGATGGCGTAGATGTCCGTCCAGGGGCCCATGGACGAATCCCGCCGGTACATCTCGGGCGCGGCGAAGCCGGGCGTGTACATCGGCCGGATGAAGTTGCCTTCCTTGGACAGCACTTCCCGGGCGGCGCCGAAGTCGATCATCACGGCGCGGTTGTCGTCGGTGATGAAGATGTTGGCCGGCTTGATGTCCAGG
>JAJNBO010000341.1 GCA_021156245.1 Ramlibacter sp.
CTATGATGCCATCGCAGATGCAATCCACCGAAGTTCCCGTCGTCCCGCCTGCCGTCGAAACAACACGATGGGTGGCCGTGGCCAGCCTCCTGGGGCTGATCGTCCTGTGCCTGGCGTGGGAGCTTTGGCTGCCCGCCCGCCCCAGCCCGTGGGTGCTGAAGGTCCTTCCACTCTGCATTCCCGTCGCCGGGCTCCTGAAGCGGCGCATGTACACCTATCGCTGGGTGAGCCTGCTGGTGTGGCCCTACTTCATGGAAGGCGTGGTGCGCTGGACCGAAGGCTGGCCGGCCATGCTGGAGGTCGTCCTCTCCCTCTCCCTTTTCACCGCCTGTGCGATGCACGTGCGGTTGCGCCTGAAGCGTCCGGCCCCATGAACGACCTCATCACCTCACTTCGCGCCGCCGTCGGCGCGGCCAACGTCCTGACCGAGGGCGACCTGAGCGCCTGGGAGCTGGACTGGCGCAAGCGCTCCAGGGGCAAGGCGCTGGCGGTGGTGCGCCCCGGCAGCACCGCCGAAGTGGCGGCCGCGGTGCGCTTGTGCGCTCAGGCCGGCGTGCCGATGGTGCCGCAGGGCGGCAACACGGGCCTGGTCGTTGGCGGGGTGCCGGACGAATCCGGCCGCGAGATCGTCCTGAGCCTCACGCGCATGAACCGCGTGCGTTCGATCGACAAGGACAACCTCGCGATGACGGTGGACGCCGGCTGCGTGCTGCAGGCCCTGCAACAGGCCGCCGAAGACGCGGGCCTGCTGTTTCCCCTCAGCCTGGCGGCCGAGGGCAGCTGCACGATCGGCGGCAACCTCGCCACCAACGCCGGCGGCACCCAGGTGGTCCGCTACGGCAACACGCGCGAGCTGTGCCTGGGCCTGGAGGTGGTCACCGCGCAGGGCGAGGTGTGGGACGGCCTGACCGGCCTGCGCAAGGACAACACCGGCTACGACCTGCGCGACCTGTTCATCGGCAGCGAAGGCAGCCTGGGCGTGATCACCGGCGCCACCATGAAGCTGTATCCCTTGCCGGCCGCGACGCTGACCGCGTGGGCGTCGGTGCCTTCGATGGAGGCCGCGGTGACGCTGCTCGGCCTGGCGCACCGGCACCTGGGCGCGGGCCTCACCGGCTTCGAGGTGATGGGGCAGTTCGCCCTGTCGCTGGTGGCCAAGCACTTCCCGCAGCAGCGCGTGCCCCTGTACGACACCTCGCCCTACTGCGTGCTGCTGGAGAATTCCGACCAGGAGTCGGAGGAACACGCCCGGGCGCAGTTCGAGCGGCTGCTCGAGGCGGCGCTGGAAGACGGCTGCGCCACCGACGCGGTGGTGGCGGAGAACATCGCGCAGGCACGCCAGCTCTGGCACATCCGCGAATCGATCCCGATGGCGCAGGCCGAGGAAGGCCTGAACATCAAGCACGACATCTCCCTGCCGGTGTCGCGCATTCCGGCCTTCTGCGCCGAGACCGACGTCCTGCTGAAGCGCGAAATCACCGGCGTCCGGCTGGTGAACTTCGGCCACCTGGGCGACGGCAACCTGCACTACAACGTGCAGGCGCCGGAGGGCGGCGACATGCAGGCCTTCCTGCGGGAGCAGGAGGAGCGGGTCAACACGCTCGTCTACGACCAGGTGAAGCGTTTCGCCGGCTCCATTTCCGCCGAACACGGCATTGGCGCGCTGAAGGTGGGCAAGCTGCCGCAGTACAAGTCCGATGTGGCGATCCGCATGATGCAGGCGTTGAAAAGAGCACTGGATCCGCAGAACCTTTTCAACCCCGGGCGAGTCGTTCCCCTCGATTGAGATAATCCCGCCATGACGCCCCCCCGTCCCGTCCGCTCCCAGTACGAAGACTTCATGCGCCATGTCTACGAACATGGCACGCCCAAGACCGACCGCACCGGTACCGGCACGCGCAGCGTGTTCGGCTACCAGATGCGCTTCGACCTGAACGAGGGCTTTCCCCTCGTCACCACGAAGAAGGTCCACCTGAAGTCCATCATCCACGAGCTGCTCTGGTTCCTGGAGGGCTCGAGCGACAACAACAAGCTCAATGAGCGGGGCGTCACGATCTGGGACGAGTGGGCGCGCGAGGACGGCGACCTGGGCCCCGTCTATGGCGTGCAGTGGCGCAGCTGGCCGACGCCGGACGGCGGCCACATCGACCAGATCGCCGAAGCGGTCAAGACGATCAAGGCCAATCCGGACTCGCGCCGCATCATCGTGAGCGCGTGGAACGTGGCCGACATCCCGAAGATGGCGCTGGCGCCGTGCCACGCCTTCTTCCAGTTCTACGTGGCGGACGGCAAGCTGTCCTGCCAGCTGTACCAGCGCAGCGCGGACATCTTCCTGGGCGTGCCGTTCAACATCGCCAGCTACGCCCTGCTCACGCACATGATGGCGCAGCAATGCGACCTGGGCGTCGGCGACTTCATCTGGACCGGTGGGGATTGCCACATCTACAGCAACCACCACGAGCAGGTGGAGCTGCAATTGAGCCGCGCGCCCTACCCGTACCCCACGCTCAACATCAAGCGCAAGCCGGCGTCGATCTTCGACTACCGGTTCGAGGACTTCGAGGTGCAGGACTACCAGTGCCACGGCGCGATCAAGGCGCCGGTGGCCGTATGAAGATCGGACTGGTCTACGCGCGCTCGCGCAACGGCGTCATCGGCAAGGACGGCGTCATGCCCTGGCACCTGCCGGAAGACCTGGCGCATTTCAAGCGCACCACCCTCGGCGCGCCGGTGCTCATGGGCCGCAAGACCTGGGACTCGCTGCCGCCCCGCTTCCGTCCTCTGCCTGGCCGCCGCAACGTGGTGATCACGCGCGATCCCGCGTGGCAGGCCGCCGGCGCGGACCGGGCGGCAACCGTGGACGAGGCGCTGGCCCTGTGTGCCGGCGCGGAGACCGTCTGGGTGACCGGCGGCGCGGAGATCTTCCGGCTCGCCATGCCGCGCGCCCACGTGGCGGTGGTGACGGAGATCGATGCGGACTTCGAGGGGGACGTCCGGGCGCCGGAACTCGGCGCCTCCTGGCGGGAGGTGGCACGCGAACGGCACGTCGGGGCCAACGGAATTGCCTTCAGCTTCGTTACGTACGAGAACGACCACCCGGAGAATTGACATGTCAGGCGGAACCTTCCACGTGCACGGCCCCCACGACCACGAGCTGGAGCACGCCACGCAGCACGCGGCGGCCCACGGCGAGGCCGCGCATGGCGGCGGAAACATCGTCAACCAGATCGCCATCTTCACGGCGGTGATCGCCACCGTCGGGGCGATCTTCGCGTACATGGGCGGCGCGACGCAGGCCAATGCCGGCCTGTACAAGAACAACGCGGCCATCAAGAAGACCGAGGCGTCGAACCAGTGGAACTACTTCCAGGCCAAGTCGACCAAGCAGTCGCTGGCCGAAGTATCACGCGACCTCGCGCCGAACCCGGTGGACCGCGACAAGTACCAGGCCAAGATCGACCGGTACGAGAAGGAGAAGAAGGACATCCAGGCCAGCGCCGAGAAGATCGAGGCGGAAGCGAAGGAGTGGGACAAGCAGAGCGACGCGCAGATGCACGTCCACCATCGCTGGGCCCAGGCGACGACCGCCCTGCAGGTGTCGATCGCCATGGCGGCCATCGCCCTGCTGACGCGCAAGAAGTGGCTGGAATACACCATGTTCGGCGTCGCCGCCGTGGGCGTGGCCATCGGCATCGCCGCGATGGCCCACGTGTGAGCCCGCGGCCTCGTCACTTGCGGCTGCGGCCGCGCCGGCGAGCCAGCGGCGTCTGCTCCAGCGCCGCATAGAGCCAGGCGAGCCCCGC
>JAJNBO010000017.1 GCA_021156245.1 Ramlibacter sp.
CGCCTGGCTGCGCGGCATGCACGCATGGAACGTCACCGGCCCGGCGGCCGCCGCTGCGCCGGTGGCGCTGGACGGCCGCATCCACGACCTCTGGACCACGCCGCACGGCGTGATCCGCGCGGCCATGCGCAATGGCGCCACCGTGCACACGGAAGGCCCGTTGTCGGTCGTCACGTTCACGGAGCCCGGCCGCTATCGCGCCACGGCCTGGATCGATCCGGCGGGGCTGGTGCAGCGCGTGGACTCCGTGATGCCGCACCCGGTGACCGGCGACACCGCAGTGAGCACCACGTACTCCGGCTGGCGCGACTGGGGCGGCGGCGTGCGGTTTCCGGCGCGCATCGTGCAGACCATGGGCGGCGCGCCGGTGCTCGACCTCACCGTCACCGAAGTGGAGGTGAACGGCGCATTCGCCAGCGACGTGCCCGCGAACGTCACGGCGTTTGCGGAACGCGTCGAGTCGCAGCAGGTGGCGCCCGGTGTGTGGCACCTCGCCGGCGGCTCGCACAACAGCGTGCTCGTGGAGTTCTCCGACCACGTGATGCTCATCGAGAGCCCGCTGTACGACGGCCGCGCGCAGGCCGTGCTCGCCGAGGTGCGGCGGCTGGCGCCTGCCAAACCCTTGCGCTACGTCGTCAATTCGCACCACCACTTCGACCACTCCGGCGGCCTGCGGGCGGCGGCCTCCACCGGTGCGACGCTGGTGGTGAGCGAGCCCGCGCGCGCCTGGTTCGAACAGACTTTCTCGACGCCCAACGCGATCCGTCCGGACGCGCTGCGGCAGTCTGGGCGCCGCGCAGCGGTCACCGGAGTCGACGGCCAGCGTTCGTTCACCGACGGCACGCGCACGGTCCACGTGCACTTCATCGAAGGCAGCCCGCATGCGCAGGGCTTCATGATGGCCTGGCTGCCGCGCGAAAGGCTGCTGGTGGAAGCGGACGCCTACACGCCGGGCCCGCCCAACCAGCCGCCGCCGGCCACGCCGAACGCGCTGCACGTCAACCTGGTGACGAACGTCCAGCGCCTCGGCTTCGACGTGGACCGCATCCTGCCGCTGCATGGACGGGTGGTGCCGTTTTCCGAGTTGCGGGCCGCGGCGCGCATGTAGCAGCCGCGGGAAACTTTCCCGCCCGCGTGTCGGATGCGGTCCTACACGACCTGACGCCAACGAAGGACGGCCGGCCGCGAGATCCTGGCTTTCAATGGAGGCGCCGCGAAACGTGCGGCGCAGTACCAACAAGCAAATGAAGTCATCAAGACCCAGGCTGCTGCTGGTGGAGGATCACCCGCGCATCCAGATGCAGCTGACGGAGGCCCTAGGGAATTTGTTCGACGTCGTGGCGGTGATCCCGACCGCGGCGGAGGCCGTGGCGTGGATGGCGGGCCATCCGGGAGGCTGGGAACTCGCCGTGGTCGACATCTTCCTCAAGCGCGGCCACGGGTTCCATGTGCTGCGTGAATGTGCCGTGCGACGGCCGGACCAGGCCGTCGTCGTGCTTTCCAACTACACGCGCGAGCCCGCGCGCACCTCCGCCCTCGAGCAGGGCGCCTCCGCGGTGTTCGACAAGAGCCTGGAAATGGAAGAGTTCATCGCCTACTGCGTGGCGCGTGCGGACGTGCACGCGCGGGCGCAGTCGCGCAGCGAGCAGGTGGCGGCATGAAGCTGTTCCGATGCCAGGCCTGCGGCCAGTCCCTGTTCTTCGAGAACGACACCTGCCTGGGCTGCGGCAGCCGAGTCGCGTTCCTGCCCGACCTGCTCGCCGTGGCCGCCGTGGAGCAGGTGGCGGACGACGCTTCCCTGTGGCAATTGCGCCCGCGTCGCGGCCGCAAGCCCGGCCCCCGCCGCTACCGCCCCTGCCAGAACGCGGAGATCCACGGCATCTGCAACTTCGCGGTGCCGGCGCACGACCCGAACCCGCTGTGCGTGGCCTGCCGCCTCACGCGGGTGCTGCCCGACCTCTCGCAGCAGGGCAACAAGGAAAGCTGGCATGCCATCGAAGTGGCGAAGCGCCGCCTGTTCTACACGCTCGCGCAGCTCGCCCTGATCGAGGTGAATCCGCCCCCTGGGCATTCCGAAAGGCTGGTGTTCGAATTCCTGCAGGACCAGCCCGGCCAGGCGGTGCTCACGGGGCACGCGGACGGGCTGATCACCATCAACATCGCCGAGGCGGACGACGCCGAGCGTGCCCGCCGGCGGGTCCAGCTGCACGAACCCTACCGGACGCTGCTCGGGCATTTCCGCCACGAATCCGGGCACTACTACTGGGATGTCCTGATCCGCGACGGCGGCCGGGTGGAGGCGTTCACGGAGCTGTTCGGCGACGCCTCGGTCGATTACTCCGAATCGCTGAAGAAGCACTACGAGTCCGGCGGTTGCCCGGCCGGCTGGCAGGACCACCACGTGAGCGCCTATGCGACCTGCCATCCGTGGGAAGACTGGGCCGAGACGTGGGCGCACTACCTCCACATGGTCGACCTGCTGGAGACCGCGGCCGCGTACAACACGCGGGTCAGCGTCGAACCGGGCGTGGACGATGAGGGCGAGGACGTGATCGACCCCTTCGAGGCGCGCGGCGTCGACTTCGACGACCTCGTGCAGCAGTGGGTGCCGCTCACCCTGCTGGTGAACAGCCTGAACCGCAGCCTGGGGCAGGGAGATGCCTACCCGTTCGCGCTCTCCGAGGGGGCGCTGCGCAAGCTGCGCTTCATCCACGACGTGATCAACGAGGTGCGCCTCACCGGCCGGTTGCAGCGGCAGGATGCCGCCGCCGCGGCGGCCTGACGCTGCGGGCGTCCAGGCCCCCGGAATCAGCGGCGGGCCTTGCGGCGGTCGCGCCAGGCGAGGATCTCGCCGACCACGCCCTTGCGGAAGGCCAGCACGCAGATGACGAAGATCACGCCGATGATCACCGTCACCCATTCGCCGACCTTGTCGGCCAGGATGTTCTGCAGGGCGATCACGATGCCGGAGCCGAGGACCGGGCCGAAGAACGTGCCCACCCCGCCCAGCAGCGTCATCAGGATCACTTCGCCGGACATCGACCAGTGCACGTCGGTCAGCGTCGCGAACTTCATCACCAGCGTCTTGAGCGAACCCGCCAGGCCGGCGAGCGACGCGGACAGCACGAAGGCCAGCAGCTTGTAGCGGTCCACCTCGTAGCCGAGCGAAATGGCGCGCGGCTCGTTCTCCCGGATCATCTTGAGCACCTGGCCGAAAGGCGAGGTCACGACGCGCATGATGCCGAGGAAGCAGGCCAGGAAGATGGCCAGCACCAGGTAGTACATCATCGTGTCGTTGATCAGCGGGATGACGCCGAACAGGTTGCCGCGCAACACGCCCTGCAGCCCGTCCTCGCCGCCCGTGAAGGGCGCCTGCAGGCAGAAGAAGAAGACCATCTGCGACAGCGCCAGCGTGATCATGGCGAAGTAGATGCCCTGGCGGCGGATCGCGACGAGGCCGAACACGAGCCCGAGGAGGGCCGCCACCACCACGCCGGCCAGCACGCCGAGTTCGGGCGTCCAGCCCTGCACCTTGACGAAGTATCCGGTCACGTAGGCGGCGAAGCCGAAGAAGGCGGCATGGCCGAAGGACAGCAGGCCCGTGAATCCGAGCAGCAGGTTGAAGGCGCAGGCGAACAGGGCGAAGCACAGCAGCTTCATCGCGAACACCGGGTACACGCCGATCATCGGCGCGACCAGGGCGAGCACCAGCAATGCCAGGTAGGTGACGCGCACGACGGTGCTCATGCGACCGTCATGGCGGTCCGTCGCCGCGTTCGGCGGTTGCGCGACGGGCAGGTTGTCGGCCGCGACAGTGGTGGAGGGCGAGGACATGTCAGGCTTCCTTGCCGAACAGGCCGGCGGGACGCAGCATCAGCACGATGGCCATGATGACGAAGACCACGATGTTCGAGGCCTCTGGATAGAACACGCGGGTGAAGCCTTCGATCACGCCGAGTCCGAGGCCGGTGACGACGGAACCGAGGATCGAGCCCATCCCGCCGATCACGACGACGGCGAAGACCACGATGATGAGGTTGGACCCCATCAGCGGCGTCACCTGGATGACGGGCGCGGCCAGCACGCCGGCCAGGCCGGCGAGCGCGGCGCCGGCGCCGTAGGTGAGGGTGACCATCAGCGGGACGTTCACGCCGAAGGCCTGCACGAGTTTCGCGTTCTCCGTGCCCGCGCGCAGGTACGCACCGAGGCGCGTGCGCTCGATCAGGTACCAGGTGGCCAGGCACACGGTGATGGACGCGACGACGACCCACGCCCGGTAGTTGGGCAGGATCATGAATCCGAGGTTGGTGGCGCCGGACAGCAGCTCCGGCACGTTGTACGACTGGCCCGAGACGCCGTATTGGCGGCGGAATGCGCCCTCGAGGATCAGCGCCAGGCCGAAGGTGAGGAGCAATCCGTAGAGTGGATCGAGCCCGTACAGCCGCTTGAGCATGGTGCGCTCGATGACGACACCGAGGGTGCCGACGATCAGTGGCGCGAGGATCAGCGCCCACCAGTAATTGATGCCCCAGGAGTCCAGCATGATCCATGCCGCGAACGCGCCCACCATGTAGAGCGCGCCGTGCGCGAAGTTCACCACGTCCAGCAGCCCGAAGATGACCGCGAGGCCGAGGCTGAGCATGGCGTAGAACGCGCCGTTCACCAGCCCGAGCATCAGTTGCCCGAGGAATGCCTGGTGGGGGATGCCGAAAATCTCCATGGACTCTTTCCGATCGAAAGGGGGGCGGCGCCCACGGGGCGCCGCCGCCTGTCACGCCTTGTTTACTTCTTCAGCAGCGAGCACTTGGACTCGGCGACCGTGGTGAACGCCTGTTCGCCAGGCACCTTGGCCACGAGCTTGTAGTAGTCCCACGGCTTGGTGGATTCCTTGGCGCTCTTCACCTGGAACAGGAACATGTCGTGGATCATGCGGCCGTCCGCGCGCACGCTGCCGTTCTTGTGATAGAAGTCGTTGTACTTCATCGACTTGAGTTCGGCCATCACCTTGTCGGAGTCGGTCGTGCCGATCTTCTGCACCGCCTTCAGGTAGTTCATGGTGGCCGAGTAGTCGGCGGCCTGCAGCGAAGAAGGCATGCGCTTGAACTTCTCGAAGAAGCGCGCGGCGAACTTGCGCGACTCGTCGTCCTGGTTCCAGTACCAGCTGTCGGCCAGCTGCAGGCCTTCCGCGTTGGCGATGCCGACGGAGTGCACGTCGTTGATGAACACCAGCAGGCCGGCGACCTTCATCGTCTTGGTGATGCCGAATTCCTTGGCGGCCTTCATCGTGTTGATGGTGTCGCCGCCGGCGTTGGCCAGCGCCAGGATGTCGGCCTTGGAGCTCTGGGCCTGCAGCAGGAAGGACGAGAAGTCCGACGCGTTCAGCGGATGGCGCACGGCGCCCACGACGGTGCCGCCGTTGGCCTTGACCACGTTGCTGGCGTCGGATTCCAGGGAGTGGCCGAAGGCGTAGTCGGCCGTCAGGAAGTACCACTTCTTGGCGCCCGCCTTCACCAGCGCGCCGCCGCCCACCTTGGCGAGGGCCACGGTGTCGTACGCGTAGTGGATGGTGTAGGGCGAGCAGTCCTCGTTCGTCAGGCGGGCCGAGCCGGCGCCGATCGAGATGTACGGGATCTTCTTCTCCTTGGCCACGCCCGCGGTCGCGAGGGCGGTGCCCGAGCTGGTGCCGCCGACCAGCATGACCACGCCCTGGCTGTCGATCCACTCGCGCGCCTTGGAGGCGGCGACGTCGGCCTTGTTCTGGTGGTCGGCCGTCAGCACTTCGATCGGACGGTTCAGCACCTTGCCGCCGAAATCCTGCACCGCCCACTTGATGGTCTCGGCGCCGCCGGGGCCGTCGATGTCGGCGTACAGGCTGGACATGTCGGTGATGAAGCCGATGCGCACCGGGCCGGTGGCCTGGGCGAAAGCGCTGGCGGTGCCGACGCCGATGGCCAGTGCGGCCACGAGGGTCTTGAGTTTCATAGCAGGGTCTCCTTCGTTGAAAACGTTCGGCTAGACGCCCAGGAATTCCTGGAGCATCGCCGTATTGGCGGTGAGCTCGCTCTGGGCGAACTCCTTGACGATCTTGCCGTGCTCCATCACGTAGAAGCGGTCGGCGAGCGGGGCGGCGAAGCGGAAGTTCTGCTCCACCAGCACGATGGTGTAGCCCTTGGCCTTGAGCGTGCGGATGGTTTCGGCCAGCTTCTGCACGATCACCGGCGCGAGGCCTTCGGAGATCTCGTCGAGCAGCAGCAGGCGGGCGCCGGTGCGCAGGATGCGGGCCACGGCGAGCATCTGCTGCTCGCCACCCGACAGGCGTGTGCCCGGGCTCGAGGCGCGTTCCTTCAGGTTGGGGAACATCTCGTAGATCTCGGCCACGCTCATGCCGCCCTGGCTGATGGTGGGCGGCAGCATCAGGTTCTCTTCGGCCGTGAGGCTGGCGAAGATGCCGCGCTCTTCGGGGCAGTAGCCGACGCCCAGCCGCGCGATGCGGTGCGACGCCATCTTCACCGTCTCCTGGCCGCGGATGCGGATCGATCCCTTGCGGGTGCCGACCAGGCCCACGAGCGCGCGCATGGTCGTGGTGCGACCGGCGCCGTTGCGCCCCAGCAGCGCGACGACTTCGCCTTCGTTCACCTGCATGTTCACGCCGTGCAGCACGTGCGATTCGCCGTACCAGGCGTGCAGGTCCTCGATGCGGATGCTTTCGCCGGCGGCCATCAGTGGGCTCCCTGCAATTCAGTGTCCGCGGAGCCCATGTAGGCCTCGATCACCTGCGGGTTCTTCGATACCTCGGCGTACGGTCCGTCGGCGATGACGGCGCCCCGCTGCAGCACGGTGATGCGGTCGGCGATTGAGGAGACGACGTTCATGTTGTGCTCCACCATCAGGATGGTGCGGCCCTGCGACACCTTCTTGATCAGCTGCGTCACCCGGGACACGTCCTCGTGCCCCATGCCCTGCGTGGGCTCGTCGAGCAGCATCAGGTCCGGCTCCAGTGCCATGGTCGTGGCGAGCTCCAGCGCGCGCTTGCGGCCGTAGGGCAGGTTGACCGTCAGTTCGCCGGCGAAGTCCTGCAGGTCCACCGTGGACAGCAGTTCCATCGCACGGTCGTGCAGGTGGTACAGCGATTTCTCCGGCTTCCAGAAGTGGAAGGAGGTGCCCAGGTTGCGCTGCAGCGCCGCGCGCACGTTCTCCAGCGCGGTGAGGTGCGGGAACACGGCGGAGATCTGGAACGACCGCACGATGCCGCGGCGGGCCGTCTCCGCGGGCCGCTCGCTCGTGATGTCGACGCCCTGGTACGCGATGGTGCCGCGCGTGGGCGGCAGGAACTTGGTCAGCAGGTTGAAGAACGTGGTCTTGCCGGCGCCATTGGGCCCGATCAGCGCGTGGATGTCACCGCGGCGGACCTTGAGGTCCACGTTGTTGACGGCGACGAAGCCCTTGAATTCCTTCGTCAGGCCCCGCGTCTCGAGGATGGTCTCGGCGGACAAATGCACTCCTTTTGTTCTTCGTTCCTGGCACGGCACGGCGCGGGGTGTTGGCGCCCCGTCGAGGACGCCAATGGTCAGGGGCATGCTGCAGCGCAGAAAGGGGGGAAGCCCCTAGGTAGTTTTGCGGAGCGTGTCGCTCGCCGGGCCAGGCTTGCAGAAGACTGACTCACGGCCGGGCGCGCGACAATGCGGCCAGCACAGGAGCACGGCATGGACGAACAACGGGTCAGGGTCGAAGTGGGCGCGGATGGCGTGGCCGAGGTGGCGATGGTCCGCGCGGACAAGATGAACGCGCTGGACGGGGCGATGTTCCGGGCGCTCATCGACGCCATCGCGCAGGTGCGCGGCGACCGGCGCGTGCGGGCCGTGGTGCTGCACGGCGAGGGGCGGGCGTTCTGCGCCGGGCTCGACAAGAGCAGCCTGCAGGGCCTGGGCGAAGCCAGCGCCGACGTCGGCGACATCGTGCCGCGCACGCATGGGCTGGCCAACTTCTGGCAGCAGGTCGTGTGGGGCTGGCGCGAGCTGCCGGTGCCGGTGATCGCGGCCGTGCAGGGCGTGGCTTTCGGCGGCGGGCTGCAGATCGCGCTGGGGGCGGATGTCCGCTGCGTGCACCCGGACGCCAGGCTCTCGGTGATGGAGGTGAGGTGGGGCCTCGTGCCCGACATGGCGGGCTGCGTGCTGATGACGGAGCTCGTCCGTCCGGACGTGGCGCGCGAGTTGACCTTCACCGGTCGCGTCGTCTCGGGCACCGAGGCCGTGAGCCTCGGCCTCGCGACGCGGACCAGCGAGGACCCGCTGGCGGACGCGCGGGCCCTGGCGCGCCAGATCGCCGGCAACAGCCCCGACGCCATCCGCGCGGCCAAGCGCCTGTTCAATGGCGCGAGCCCGGTGGATGCGGCGCGGGTGTTGATGGCCGAGGCATTCGAGCAGCAGCGCCTCATCGGCGCGGCGAGCCAGCGGGAAGCGGTGACGGCGGCGTTGGAGAACCGGGCGCCGGTGTTCGAGTGAATCGCGCGGTGAGCAGCCGTTCTCCGTAGGCCCGCGGCGTGCCCGAAGGCGAACCCCGGTCCTCAGCGGACCACCAGCGGCTTCCCACCCGCCGCGCGCGCCGTGCCGATCACCGCGGCCTGGCCGAACCCATGGCGGCGGAACACCGCCAGCACTTCGTCAACGCTTTCCGGCGTGCACGACACGAGCAAACCACCGCTGGTCTGCGGGTCCGTCAGCAGCGCGCGATCCGCTTCGTCCAGGCCGGACGCGACCTCCACATCGTGGCCATACCCCGCCCAATTGCGGCCGGAGGCTCCTGTGATGAAACCGGCTTGCGCCATCGCGCGGACGCCCTCCAGCACCGGCACCGACTTCCAATCGATCTCGATCGCCAGCTTCGCGCCGCGCGCGAGTTCGAGCGCATGCCCCGCCAGGCCGAAGCCGGTAACGTCGGTGAGCGCATGCACGCCATCGAGCGCGGCGAGCTCCGGCCCCGGCGTGTTCAGCCGCGTCGTGGTCGCGATCATGCGTTCGTAGCCCGCCGCGTCGAGCTGCTCCTTCTTCAGTGCCGCCGACAGCACGCCGACGCCGAGCGGCTTGCCCAGCACCAGCACGTCACCCGCGCGAGCATCGGCGTTGCGCTTGACCCGCCTGGGATGCACGAGTCCGAGCGCGACCAATCCGTAGATCGGCTCGACCGAGTCGATCGTGTGGCCCCCGGCGATGGGGATGCCCGCGGCCTTGCACACCGACTGACCGCCTTCGAGGATGCGGCCGATGGTGCCGGTGCTCAGCACGCTGATGGGCATGCCCACCAGCGCCAGCGCCAGGATCGGCTTGCCGCCCATGGCGTACACGTCGGAGATGGCATTGGTCGCGGCGATGCGGCCGAAGTCGTAGGGGTCGTCCACGATCGGCATGAAGAAGTCGGTGGTCGCGATGAGCGCCTGCTCGTCGTTCAGCCTGTACACCGCGGCGTCGTCCGCCGTCTCGATGCCCACCAGCAGTTCGGGCGGCACCGGCAGCCCGCCGGTCGTCTTCAGGATTTCGGACAGCACGCCGGGCGCGATCTTGCAGCCGCAGCCGCCGCCGTGCGACAGTGAGGTGAGACGGGGTTCGGCGGCGTGGGTCGGGAGGGCGGCGTTCATCCGGGAGATTCCAGTTCTTGCAACAGGGAGAAGAGGGCGGCGCGCTCGTGCTCCGGGTCGAACAGGGGCGCGCGCAGGGCGCATTGTGCGCGCAGGCGCGCCAGCAGGCCGCCCGCGGGGTCTTCCTGCTGGCCCTGCCGACACGCCGCCAATTGCAGAGCCAGCGCGGCCCCGTCGCCGGCGGGAAAGTACCCTTCGTAGTCCGCGCCCAGCATGCCCACGTTGCCTGGCACGCGGCTGGCAAGAACCGGCGTGCCGCAGCGCACCGCTTCCATGACCACGTGGGCGCCCCCTTCGAGCGCGCTGGTGTGCACCAGGGCGTGCGAGGAGCGGATCTTCTCCAGGGTCTGCTCGTGCGGCAGCGCCCCGACCCACCGATACGCCGGACAATCGCGCGCGGTGGCGAGCGCCTGTGCGGCAAGCTCCAGCTCACCGCTGCCATCGCCGATGTGCGTGATGCGGATGTCGGTGTGGCCGCCCAGGGCGCGCGCCGCATCGAACAGCGTGCGGGGCGCCTTGACCGCGCGCAGGTGGCCGACCATCACCACGTCGAGTGTCCCTTCCGGCTTGGGCAGCGGCGGCCACCGCGGCGTGGACTGGAACACCACGCGCGTTTTGCCGCGATGCGCCGGCGGCAACGCCTCGGCACCGCATTCCTGCAGCACCACCAGCCGCTGCGCGAGCTCCAGCGAGCGCTGCGCCGCCGGCTCGCTGGCAATGTCCTGGTAAAGGTCCGTGCCGGTCAGCACCACCGCGAGGCCGCGGCCCGGATGCGCCGCCGCCCACGCCGCGATCGCCGGCGCCGAACGGCGCGCGTGCAGCGCCAGCATCAGGCCGTCGCCCGCGGATGAGGCGTCAGGCCACTGGCGCGTGATGCGCGCGTCATAACGCGGCGCGATCAGTTGCGACCACCGTTGCGCCGTGCGCCAGTTGCCGTTGTTGGCGTCCGCCAGCGCCGGGCTTACGATCGCGACCAATGGACGGGACATCACGCGGTTATAGCGCGCCGGCACCGGAGGCGGCGCTGGCCCTGCGCGAGGGGCCTCCGGCGCAGGTGCGCGAGGCGCTGCTCGCGGCGCGAGCGCGCACGTTGCGCCTGGCGCAGGACTTCCGCGCTGCTCTCGGTCCCGCCCCGCACCTGCCTTATGCGGCGGAGCTGAACCCGCCGCTGTGGGAGCTGGGGCACGTCGCCTGGTTCCAGGAATGGTGGGTCGCGCGCAATGCCGAACGCCGCCTGGGCCTGCGCGCGAACCCTGGCGTGCCGCGCCCGCCGGCGCTCTTGCCGCAGGCGGACGCCTGGTACGACTCCAGCCGCGTGCAGCACCGCATGCGCTGGGAACTGCCCTTGCCAGCCTGGGCGGATACGCAGGCCTACCTGTCGGACACGCTGGAGCAGACGCTCGCATTGCTGGACGAGCTGCCGCCGGACGCCGACGACGACGCGCTGTACTTCTTCCGCCTGGTGGTGCTGCACGAGGAGATGCACGCCGAGGCCGCCGTTTACATGAGCCAGAGCCTGGGGATCGCGCTCTCGGAAAGCGATGAGCCACCGGAGGCCGGAGGCTTCGGCGAGATCGCGATCGCGGCCGCTGAATTCGAACTCGGGCGGGCCGGCCGCGGCTTCGCCTTCGACAACGAACTCGGGGCGCACGCCGTGGTGCTGGCGCCGTTCTCGATCGATGCCGAGCCCGTCACCTGGGGCGCGTACCTGCCCTTCCTCGAATCGGGCGGCTACGAGGACCTGCGCTGGTGGACGCCCGAGGGCCGCGCCTGGCTGGCCAGCCTGCGCCAGCGCACCCCCGCGGGCCTGCGCAAGGTGGTGGACGGCTGGCAGCAGATTCGCGGCGGGCAATGGCACGCAGTCCGTGCCGGCCAGGTGGCGGTGCATCTCAGCGCGCACGAGGCGCAGGCCTGGTGCCGCTGGGCCGGCCGCCGGTTGCCGACCGAGGCGGAATGGGAATGGGCGGCGTCCACGCAGCCCGGTTTCCGCTGGGGGCAGGTCTGGGAATGGACGGCCAGCCGCTTCGAGCCCTTCCCGGGCTTTGCCGCGCACCCCTACCGCGACTATTCGATGCCGTGGTTCGGCACGCGTCGCGTGCTGCGAGGCGCCTCCCGCGCCACCTCGCCTGTGCTGGCCCATGCGCGCTACCGCAACTTCTACGAGCCGCACCGCCGCGACATCTTTGCCGGTTTCCGCAGTGCCCGGGCGGAGCACGGGCCCTTGCGTTCTGGGGTGTAATCGCGCCTCCCCAACCCACCGACCCGCCATGCACGCCATCGCCCGCCGCCTTTTCCTCGTCCTCGCCCTCGCCGCCACCGCAGGCGTGCAGGCGCAGCAGGTGTTCCGCATCACGGCCATCCCGGACGAGTCGCCGACGGAGCTCGCGCGCAAGGCGGCGCCGCTGGTGAAGTACCTGGAGCGCAAGCTCGGCGCCAAGGTGGAATTCACGCCCGTGACCGACTACGCGGCGGCCGTCGAGGCGCTGGTGAACAAGCAGGTCGACCTGGCGTGGTTCGGCGGCTTCACCTTCGTGCAGGCCAACCAGCGCTCCGGCGGCAAGATCGTGCCGCTGGTGCAGCGCGAGGAGGACGAGAAGTTCCGCTCCGTCTTCATCACGACCGATCCCGCCATCCGCTCGCTGGGTGACCTGAACGGCCGCGACTTCAGCTTCGGCTCGCAATCCAGCACCTCGGGCCACCTCATGCCGCGCAGCTTCATGCTGGCCGGCGGCATCGATCCGGACAAGAACCTCAAGCGCGTCGCCTATTCCGGCGCGCACGACGCCACGGTGGCCGCCGTCGCTTCCGGCAAGGTGGCCGCGGGCGTGCTGAACATCTCGGTGTGGGACAAGCTGGTCGCCGACAAGAAGGTGGACGCGACCAAGGTGCGCGTGTTCTACACCACGCCGGCCTATTTCGACTACAACTGGAGCGTGCACGCCGACATGCCCGCGGCACGCCGCGAAGCCCTGGCCCGCGCGTTCACCGAGCTGACACCCGCCACGCCGGAGGGCAAGGAGATCCTCGAGTTGCAGCGCGCCACCCGGTTCCTGCCGACCCGTGTCGACAACTACAAGGGCATCGAGACCGCCGCGCGCAACGCCGGCCTGCTGAAGTAGCGCCTGCCGTCGACGCATGAAGATCGCACTGCACGCCGCGTCCGGCCGCCATCCGGCGGCCTCCGCCGCCAGCGCTCCGGCGCTCGCCGGCGTGGACCTGGAGGTGCGTGCGGGCGAACAGGTCGCCATCATCGGCCCGTCGGGCGCCGGCAAGACCACGTTGCTCCACCTGATCGCGTGCGCGCTGCGGCCATCGTCAGGCACCGTGCTGCTGGACGGCCGCAATCCCTGGACACTGCGCGGTCGCGCGCTGCGGCTCGTGCGCGGCAAGTTGTTCCTGGCGCCGCAGGTGCCGCCGCTGCCGCCCCGGCAGCGCGTGGTCACCGCGGTGCTGGCCGGCCGCCTGCCACAGGTGTCGCTCTGGCACAGCCTGCGCAGCCTCGTGTACCCGGCCGGCATCGCGCAGGCCGACGCGGCGCTGGGGCGCTTCGATCTGTCCGACAAGTTGTTCGCCCGCGTCGACCGGCTTTCCGGCGGGGAGCGCCAGCGCGTCGGCCTCGCGCGCGCGCTGCTGTCGCAGGCCAGCCTGCTGCTGGTGGACGAGCCGCTCTCCGCACTGGATCCGGCGCGTGCCGCGCAGGCGCTGGCCACGCTGACGCAAGCCGCACGCGAGTCCGGCGCGACGCTGGTGGCGACGCTGCACGACGTGCCGATGGCCTTGCAGAACTTCCCGCGCGTCGTCGGCATGCGCGCCGGCCAGGTGGTGTTCGACCTGCCGGCGCAGCAGGTGACGCCGCAGCTGCTGCAGGACCTGTATGCGCACGAAACGCAGCCGGAGCCGCCGCTGCCCTTCGACGAGCCGGTGGGCACGCCACCGCGCGTGGCGATGACCTGCCGCTGACCGGATGGCCGCAGTCCTGCCGCAGCCGCCCGCGCAGCGCGACCCCGCCTGGATCGGGCGCGTCGGCTGGACGCTGGCCGCGTGCGTGCTCCTGTGGCCGTTGCTGGAGTGGACCGAGTTCAAGCCCTGGACCCTCCTCGAGCCGGAGAGCCTGAAGCCGACGCTCGGCTTCCTGGCCGGTTTCGTGCCTCCGCGCTTCGATGCCGAATTCCTTTGGCTCGTCGCGCGCGAGACCTGGCGCACGGTCGCCATCGCCACCGC
>JAJNBO010000342.1 GCA_021156245.1 Ramlibacter sp.
ATCTGTCGAAGGCGCCCGCGCGGCGCGAGGAATGGTGCTTTCTTGAGCGCGCCTGTTGCCGCTTCACCGCTGGTCCGCCTGCTGGGCGAATGGTTCCCCCCCGATGCCCGGGCGTCGGGGATGGACTTCGCCGAGCGCCTCAGCCTCTGGCTGGGCGCCGTGGATGCCATCGGCTTGCAGGCAACGCACCAGGCCGTGCGCGCCATGCGGTCCGCCGCACCGGGCCCGCTGACCGCGCGCGGCGCCGCCCCCCTCTCGCCTGCAGAGGACCTGCAGCGGGTACGCGGCATGCTTGCGCGCGCCATCTCGCAGCCGCTTGAGCGGCCTGTCGAAGGTCGGCCGGAGTTCAAGCCGTACGCGGATCGGCACATCGACCTGCAGCGGCAGATGGAGCTCGCGATCCCGCCGTTGCGCGCGCACGTGCGCGAGGTGGCGAGCGCGCAGTCGGCGCGCCTGCGGCAGCTGTCGGCACTGGATGCGGCGATGGAACAAATGTTGGCCGTGCGCGGGCAAGCCTTGCTGGCGAAACTGCCGGTACGCCGGTGGCCGGCCTCGTCGAGGCGGCAGCCGATGAAGGAAACGAAACACGATGAAGAGATTTTTCTGGGCGGCCTTCGCCGCCGGAATGGTGGTGCTGGCGTGGATAGCCGCGGGCTTCGCTGGCGGCAGCTGGCTCACGCTGGCGATGACGGCGCTGATCGCCGCGGTGTACCTGATGGGCGCTTTCGAGTTGCGCCAGTTCCGGCAGGCCACGGCGGCGCTCGACCAGGTGCTGAACGCCACCGTGCAGGCGCCAGCCACGCTCGGCGAATGGCTGCAGCAGTTGCCCGCCACGCTGCGTGACGCGGTGCGCCTGCGGGTGGAGGGCGAGCGTGGCGCGCTGCCGGGACCGGCGCTGACGCCTTATCTCGTCGGCTTGCTCGTGATGCTGGGCATGCTGGGCACCTTCCTCGGCATGGTCGTCACTTTCCGGGGCACGGTGTTCGCGCTGGAGCGATCCACGGACCTGGAGGCGATGCGCACGGCGCTGGCCGCTCCGATCCGCGGCCTGGGCTTGTCGTTCGGCGCGTCGGTGGCAGGCGTGGCCGCTTCGGCCATGCTCGGCCTCATGGCCGCGATCGCGCGGCGCGAGCGGATGGAGGTCGCGCGCAAGCTGGAAGCGCGCATTGCCGGGGCGCTGCAGCCGTTCTCGCTGGTGCACCAGCGGCAGGAAGGGCTCCGCGCGCTGCACGTGCAGGCGCGCGCAATCCCCGAGCTGGTGGAGAAGCTGGGCGCGCTGGTCGAACGCATCGACCAGCGAGGCGAGCGGCTGGACGCCACCCTTCTTGAACGCCAGGATGCATTGCAGCGCGACGTGACGGCCGCCTACGCCAAGCTCGCGCAGGACGTGGGGATGTCGCTGAAGGACAGCATGACTGCCGGCGCGCGCGCCTCGGGCGACGCGATCCGCCCCGTGGTGGAAAGCGCGATGGCCCAGGTGACGCAGCAGGCCGAGCGCCTGCACGCGCGGCTCGGCGAGGTGGCGCAAGGACAGGTGGAGATGGTCGCCACGCGGTTCAGCGCCACGGCGCAGGCGATGGCCTCCACTTTCGAGGATGCCATCGGCCGTGCACAGTCCGCGCAGGCTGAAGGAGACCGCGAGCGGCTGCAAGCGTGGACAGCGGCGCTGCGCAAGACGGCGGACGAGATGCAAGGCACATGGCAGCGCGCTGGCGAGCAGGGCCTCGCGCAACAGGTGGAGATCACAGGCGCGCTGGCGAAAGCCTCCGCGGACTTCACGGAGCGGACCGCGGCCAGCGCCGGCGTGATCGCGCAGCTGCGCGACGAAATGAGTCGCCTTGCCGAGCGGGACAACCTGGCGCTGCAGGAACGCACGCTGCTGCTGGAGCAACTGCGTGGCGTGCTCGACGCCGTCAACGGCGCCAGCGACCGGCAACGGGCCGCCACCGATGCGCTGCTCGCCTCCGCCTCCAACGCGATGGAACAGGCGGGCTTGCGTTTTGCCGAATCGCTGGACGCGCAATCGGCCAAGGCCGCCGAGGCCGCCACGCACATCGCGGCGGGCGCGGTGGAGCTGTCCGCGGTGGCGGAGGCGTTCGTGCAGGGGGTGCAGCAGTTCCAGGCGGGCAACGACAAGCTGGTCGAGGGCCTCGATCGCATGGAGGCCTCGCTGCGCCGCGCCACGACGCGCAGCGACGAGCAGCTCGCCTACTACGTGGCGCAGGCGCGGGAAGTCATCGACCTGAGCATCGCTTCGCAGCAAGGGCTGGTGGAGAACTTGCGCTCGCTGCAGGTGCGGCCGATCAAGACGCTGCCCGCCGAGGGAGCGCGCACGTGATGGAGCTGGACGACGGCGACGCAAGCGCACCGGTGGCCCCGGTATGGGCGGTGTTCGGCGACCTGATGTCGGTGCTGCTCGGGGCCTTCGTCCTGGTGCTGGTGGGCACGCTGGTCGTCCAGATGGACCTGGTGACGAGCCTGCAGGCCGAAGTGGAGAAGCGCCGCATCGAGGAACAGCGGCGCATGGCGTTGGAGAAGGCGCTGGCGGTTCCCCTTGCGTCCGGTCGCATCACGGTGCGCGATGGCCGCATCGGCATCAGCGGCAGCGTGCTGTTCGCGGTCAACTCGGACGAGTTGCGCCCCGAGGGCGAACAGCTGCTGCGCAGCCTGGTCGAGCCGCTGCGCGTGTACCTGGGCGAGCGCAACGAATTGCTGATGGTCAGCGGCTTCACCGACGACCGCCCGCTGCGCGAAAACAACCGCCGCTTCGCCGACAACCTGGAACTCTCGGCGCAGCGCGCCTTGACCGTCACCCGCGCGCTGATCGCGCAGGGCATGCCCTCTTCCCAGGTGTTCGCAGCCGCCTTCGGCCCGGAACAGGCCGTGGCGCCCAATGCGGACGAGTCCGGGCGGGCGCTGAACCGGCGGGTGGAGATGGCGCCGGTCCCGCGCAGCGCTACGGCGCAGAGAGCCGTGCAGAAATGAACCCGGTGCGGTTTCGGATCCTGGAGGCGCTGGCGCGACGCATCCCGGCGCAACCGGAGCCAGTGCGGCGGGTGTTGCAGGCGCGTTTCGAGGCACGCGTGGCGCAATATGCGGCGGACACAGACGCGGACCATGCCGGATCGGTGTTCAAGCCCCGCACTTCGGCCCGGCAACCCGCATCACCGCTGGGCGCATTGGCGCAGCTGCTCAGGGACGCGCGCCCCGCCGCCGACATCGCAGGCGGCGACGAGCTCACCAGCGCACGCCGGTTCCGCGAAGCCTGGGACGCCCAGCGGGCACTGGAGAAGCTCGATCTGGCCCTGGCGCAACGGCCGGCCCAGGCCGGGCCGCTCAATTCACATGCGCTGGTACTGCAGTCGCTGGAGCTGATGCGCGCGGCGTCGCCGCGCTACCTGCGCCAGTTCGTGCTGCACGTCGAAACGTTGCAGTGGCTCGCCGAGGCGGACGAACTGCCTGGGGCGCAGCGGGCCGCCAGGAAATCGGCGGCCGCGGGCGGTACTGCTGCGAAGAGCGGACGCACGCGCCAGCGCAAGTAGCGTCAGCGCTGGCGGGCCAGTCTTTCCCGGTCGGTGGCCGTCGCCGTTCCCCGGACGCGGTTGCTTTCGACGAGACGAGTCCAAGGGCTGCGAACGTCACACCGTCGTGAATCCGCCATCCATCACGAATTCGCTGCCGACTGCGTAGGCGGACTCGTCGGAGGCAAGGAATACCGCAGCATGGGCGATTTCCGCCGGGTCTGCGAACCTGCCGGCCGGCAACTGCTTCAGGAGGGATTGGCTCATTTCCCGAAGCGCGTCATCTGGCAGGCCCAGCTTCCGGTAGATCGGGGTTGAAACGGGGCCGGGGCTGAGGGTGTTGACGCGCACACCACGCGAGATGAGTTCGCCCGAAAGTGTGCGCGCCAACGATCGCAGCGCCGCCTTCGTGGCCGAGTAGACGCTGGAAGTTGCCATTCCGATGTGTGCGTTGACGGAGCCGGTGAGCACAATGGATGCGGGATTTGCAAGCACCGGAAGCAGGGCCTGCAGCAGGAAAAAAGGTCCCTTGAGGTTGACGTCGAACGACCGGTCGAAGCTCTGCTCGTCCCACCCGTCCAGGGGCCTGAAC
>JAJNBO010000343.1 GCA_021156245.1 Ramlibacter sp.
TACCACGCCCATGACGAAAAGGGCGAGTACCACACCGGCGACGTGATCGAGATCCAGGAAAGCAAGCCGATCTCCAAGACCAAGAACTGGGTTGCGACCCGCCTGGTCGAGAAGGCCGCCGAGGTCTAAGACCCCGCCGCCAAGCAGGCAACATTGAAACGGCCCACAATCGTGGGCCGTTTTCTTTTTCACCTCTAGAGGAGCACCCCATGATCAAAGTCGGCGACGCGCTGCCCGATGCCACCCTGATGGAATATTCGGAAGTCGAGGGCAATGGCTGCAGCATCGGCCCCAACCCGGTGAAGGTGCGCGATGCGGCCAAGGGCAAGACCATCGCGCTGTTCGCGCTGCCCGGCGCCTTCACGCCGACGTGCTCCGCCAAGCACGTGCCCGGCTATGTCGAGAAGTTCAACGACCTCAAGGCTGCCGGCGTCGACGAGATCTGGTGCCTGAGCGTCAACGACGCGTTCGTGATGGGCGCCTGGGCACGCGACCAGAAGACCGCCGGCAAGGTGCGCATGCTGGCCGACGGCAGCGGCGATTTCGCCAAGGCGACGGGCCTCACGCTCGACCTCACCGCGCGCGGCATGGGCCTGCGCAGCAACCGCTATTCGATGCTGGTGAAGGACGGGAAGGTCGCCAGCCTGAACGTCGAGGCGCCCGGCAAGTTCGAAGTGAGCGACGCGCAGACGCTGCTGTCGCAGGCGAAGGGTTAAGCACTGTCATTCCCGCGGAGGCGGGATCCAGGGCTTGCATCTTGAAGGCGGGAGCCCTGGGTCCCTGACTTCGCGGGGATGACGAACTCTCAGCCCCGGCTGCTCAGCGGCGCCGGGCTGCTGTTCCAGAGATCCGCCTTGAGGTAGTGCGCCCCCGGAATGGGGTTGTGATAGTAGGGCGGGATCTCCTCGAACCCCAGTTCCTCGTACAGCGCGCGGGCGGCTTCCATGTCGTCCAGCGTGTCGAGCAGCACGGTGTCGTAGCCGGCGCGGCGCGCGGCATCCAGCGCTGCCTCCGCGAGCTGCCGGCCGAGGCCGAAGCCGCGGAACGCCTTGCGCACATAGAGGCGTTTCATCTCGGCGGCGTTGGGGTAGTCCGCGTTGTCCAGCGGGCGCAGCGCGCAGCAGCCCGCCAGCTCGCCGTCCACGCGCGCCAGGAGCAGGGCGCCCCGGGGCGCCGCATAGTCGCCCGGGAGCGTGGCGAGTTCTTCCTCGAAGCCCTGGAAGCAGAGGTCCACGCCCAGCCCAGCCGCGTATTCGCGGAAGATGACGCGCACTTCGTCGAGGTCGCGCTCGGCCGGCGAGGTGAGTTCGATCTGGGGGATGGCTGTGTCCAAGATCCGATGGGGAGTCTACGGACGGACGATTCTAGACCCAGCCGAAAGCTGAGCTAGGCAGGGGGTGCCATGCCCAGCGTGGAGATCCACCAGACCACTCCGAAGCAGCCCGCCAGGACCGCCAGCGCGACCAGGCGCGATACCGCGTCGTCCCGGGCCGGCGTCGCGGGCGTGGCGAGATCCTTGTCGCCCACGATCATCGGCCGCACCAGCACCTGCCGCTTCTTCATCACGTAGTACAGGATGGCCGCCACGTGCAGCGCGACGAGGGCGATCACCAGCCATTGGCCGACCTGGCGGTGGTACCAGGTGGCCGCCAGGCCATTGGCCGTGGAGACGAAGCGATTGAGCGGACCGGTGAACGCGATCTCGTCGTCGCTCACGAGGCCCGTGGCCACTTGCGCGAGCAGCACCAGCAGCATGGCGAACACGGAGCCGGCGCCCAGCGGGTTGTGCCCCACCAGGTGGTCGGGGTGCGGCTGCCCGCGCAGGTAGCCGGCCACGCTGCCCGGTGAATAGAGAAAGCGCGTGAAGCGCGACCACCGCCCGCCGATGAACCCCCACACGATGCGAAAGAGCAGCAGCGCCAGCACCACGTAGCCCGCGCGCGCATGCCATTCCATCGCACCCGTGTACGCCGTCGCGACGAGCGCGAAGACGAAAAAAGCGAGTAACCAATGGAATAAACGCGTGGGCAGGTCCCACACGCGGACGCGATGAGTCATGGTCTTTTCCTTGTTGTTGGAGCCTAGCGACAAGCACTCTGTTCGCCGGCGCCAGACCCCGGTAGATTCCCTCGGTGGCGGGTCGGACGACGAACTTTTTTCACGCCCCGCAGTCAAGCCGCATTGGCCCCCGCCACTTTAACCACGGAGAAGAAACCATGAAGTTTGCCGCTACCCTGGCCCTTGCCGCCGCCATGTTCGCCCTGGCGACGCCGGCGTCCGCGCAGTTCGCCAAGCCCGAAGACGCCGTGAAGTACCGGCAGAGCGCGCTGTTCGTGATGGCGCAGCACTTCGGCCGCATCGGCGCCATGGCGAACGGCCGCGCGCCCTACGACGCGAAGGCCGCCGTGGACAACGCTGAAGTCGTGGCCGAGATGGCCAAGCTCCCGTGGGCCGGCTTCACCGCCAACACCGACGGCCTCTCGCAGAAGGCCAAGGCCGACATCTGGAAGGAGCAGGCGAAGTTCAAGGAGCACAACGAAAAGCTGGTGGGCGACACCGGCAGGCTGTTGGCTGCCGCCAAGACGAACAACCTCGACAACCTGAAGACGGCGTTCTCCCAAACGGCAGCCACGTGCAAGGCCTGCCACGACAACTTCCGGAATCAATAACCCTTCAATGAGTCAAAGCCGGGCAAAGCCCGGCTTTTCTTCAAGGGGAGCGCGTTGCAGGTTGTTCCGCGCGCTCCTCGAGATGTTGATGGATCAGCTCTCCGCCAGCAGCTTCTCGATCAACTGGTGCAGCTCGGCGAAGTTCGGCTCGCCGACATAGCGCTTCACGATCTCGCCCTTCCGGTTCACCACGTACGAGGTCGGCGTCAGCTGCACCTCGCCCCAGGCCTTGGCGACGGCGCCGGTGTTGTCGATCGCCACGTCGAAGGGCAGCTTGCGCGTCTGCGCATAGTTCACCACGTAGCTCGGAGGATCGTAGGCCATGGCCACGGCCATGTGTCCATAGCCTTGCGCGCGGTACTTCTCGAACGTGGACACCATCTTGGGCATCTCCGCCACGCAGGTCACGCAGCTCGTGGCCCAGAAGTTCACCAGGGTCACCTTGCCCTTGAGGTCGGCCGTGGTTTTCTTCGAGCCGTCCAGCAGCACGAAGGTGCTCTCCGGCGCCGCGGACGCGCCGCCCACGGCGAAGAACACACCCGCCGCCGCCACGGCCACCGCTGCCGCCCCGATGATCCAACGCTTGCCAGCCGACATCCTGTTCACCCCGTGGCCGCGGTCGCGCGGCCGTATGGGAGGGATTTTCCTCCAAGCGCGGAGTTCCCGCCGGACATCCGGCGGATGACCGTCAGGCGCATTCGGCCAGGATCCGGGCCAGCTCCGCCGGAGCGCTGACCATCGGGTCGTGCCCGGTCTGCATTTCCAGCACCCGCATGCCTGCGCCGCCCGCCCAGGCGCCATCCCAGAACTTCGGGTCGCGCACGCGCGGCCGGATGGAGTCGATGGTCCCCAGCTTCGGCTTCACGCAGTCCAGGAAGGTGCGGGGCACGCTCGCCACGCGCTGCGGATCGAACTGCAGCGGGGCCTGGTAGGTGTGGCCGGGGTGCGGCGTCTGGCGCCTTTTCACCCAGGCGTGGTCCCCGGCTTCGAGGCCGAACACCGCGGGGTCCGGCGCGGGGAAGCTGTAGTCGGGCGACGCCTGCGCCGCGACGAGGCGCGCCTCGCGCGTGGCGCTCGCCTGCGTGCTGCTCCAGCTCTCGCCCGGTCTGGGCACGACCGCATCC
>JAJNBO010000344.1 GCA_021156245.1 Ramlibacter sp.
ACCAGCCACAGGTAGCAGGACTTTTCGAAATCCATCCGGTCCCGGTGTTCCAGGGACTTCGCGACGCTCAGGGGATTGCGCAATGCGATGACGTACGTCTGCTCCAGGCCGAGGTCTGCGAACAATGGTTGCCAGAACGGCAGCAGCCTGCAGGTGCGTGGGTCCTTGAAACCGAAGATCTGGTTGCCTTCGAAGCGATCGCGCAGCACCGACATCGCCCGCAGCCGCAGGGCTTCCACCTTTGCGGAGCCAAGGTCCGCCGCGGCGATCGGCGCCAGGGACCGCCAGTCATCGCCGAAGGCCTTGAGCAGTTCGATGTTGATCGCGTTGATCTCGACGTCCTCGAAGAACCCCTTCTCGTTGTTGCCCTCGGCCGGTGGCATGAGGTGGTCGCCCAGGCCCACGCCCATGGCTTCGAGCGCGCGCGTGATGGCGCTCGTGCCGCTGCGGTGCATGCCGAGGACGACCACGACCTGCTTCTTCTCGCTCTTCATCCCTGATGCCTCTTGTATTCCTTCAGCGCGTCCTTGACGTCGTCGAACCAGTGCGCCCGCCCCTCGTGGATGTAGATGCCCGCCTGGCAGAACTGGCGCAGGGTGCCTTCGGAATGGGACACCATGATGATGCTGGCGTGGTCCGCGAGGCTCTTGAACGCATTGCGCGCCTTGGCCTTGAACGCCGCGTCGCCGGTCGCCGTGACCTCGTCGGAGATGTAGATGTCGAAATCGAAGGCCAGCGACAGCGCGAACTGCAGGCGCGACCGCATGCCGGACGAGTAGCTCTTGACCGGCTCGTCGAACGCCTCGCCGATCTGCGCGAAGTCCTGGATCTGCTTGAGCCGCTCGGGGATGTCGTCCTCGTGCCCGTGCACGCGGCACAGGAACTTGGCGCTCTGGCGGCCGGTCAGCGACCCCTGCAGGCCGCCGCCGTACCCCATGGGCCAGGACACGCGGCAATAGCGCTCGGCCCGGCCCCGCGTGGGCATGTCCACGCCGCCGATGATGCGCAGGAGCGTGGACTTGCCCGCCCCGTTGGCTCCCACCAGCCCGACGCTCACCTTGGTCGGGATGACCAGGTTCACGCCTTTCAGCACCCACTTGCCGGGGCCGTGGTCGGTCTGGTAGCGCTTGTAGACGTCGTCGACGATGATCATTTCGTCACCAGCTTGAGCGCGAAGACGCGATGCAGCGCCAGCCCCAGGAACAACAGCACGAGCGCGAAGGCGTAGATGTAGGTGATGTCGGTCTCGGGAGCGCCGTGGTAGTGCTCCGCGAAAGCCTTGCGGGCGGCCTCGACGCCGTGGGCCAGCGGGTTGAGCATCACCCAGTCGCGGTAAGGCGGCGGGACGCTGGCGATGGGGAAGATCACGCCCGAGATGAAGTACAGCGGCGTCATCACGAAGTTGACCATCTTGCCGATCTCGCGCGCCAGCTCGACCACGATCGACATCGTGAGCGCGAAGCCCACGGCCAGCAGCCACATGCCGACGAACACCGCCATCACCGACAGCGGGTCGTCGGGGACGGCGTCGACCCCGACGAAGACGGCGGCGGCGATCACGGTGATGCTGACCACCACCACCAGCACGCCTTCGAGCAGCGCCCGTGTCAGGACGGTGTCGATCGGCTTGACCTGGCGGTACGTGAACAAGGCCTGGTTGGAGTTCACCGCCTGCATGCTCTGCGACGCGGTGCGCCGGAAGGCCATGAAGCTCAGGAAGCCGATCATGATCCAGGCCGCCGTCTCGATGCCGCCGATGTGGCGGATCCGGATGACCGTGAAGATGATCATCATGTAGGCGATGTGGAACGTCGGCTCGGCCAGCAGCCAGAACCACGCGCCGCGCGACGAGAACAGGCGCGTCAGCGACTCCCGCAGCAGCAGGGCCGTCCAGACGGATCGCGTCACCTCGAAGGACGTGCGCCGCGTCAGGCCGATCTGCTTGCCGATCGGCATCTTGCGGGCGGCGGCCACGGCCGCCGCCTTGTCGCCCCCGCCGGAGGGCGGAGGAGGCGGTGGCGGAGGGGGCGGTGGCGGCTTCGGGGGCCTCGGCGGCCGCGGTGGCTTGGGCGGGCGGGGCGGCCTCGGCGGCTTCGGGGCCGCCGGTCCGGCCGGCGCAGGCGCGGGCACAGGCTCAGCCGCGCGCGGCTCCGGGACCGGCGGCGGGGTCGGGGGCGACGCCTCGGGCGGCCTGGGCGACCCCGGCGGCTCCGGTGCCCCCGGGAGCGCGTTGACCTCGGTTGTCACAGCCCGAGCACCACCTTCGCGGCCACGGCGACCTGGAACAGGATCTGGCTCCAGTCCTTCAGGATCTGGCGTGACTTGGTGTCGATCTTCGGCAGCACCAGGATCTCGTCGCCCATGCGCAGCCGCACGTCGTCGGCACGCGAGCCCTTGATCTGCGAGAAGGTGCCGTCGCGGTGGGCCACCACCACGCGGGCCTGGTCAGAGTTCTGCGTGTAGCCGCCGGCGCGGCGGATGTAGCTTTCCACGTCCAGCGCGGGCTCGTAGGCCACCGCGTTGGGGAACAGCACCTCGCCGCTCACCAGGATCAGGCCGTCGAGCGTGGGCACGCGGATGACGTCGCCGCTTTCCAGCAGCAGCGAGTCTCGCGTGGCGCCGGCTCCGATGACGACCTGGCCACTCGGCTCGACGTTCTTGGCACGCTCCACCCACTGCAGCAGCAGCTCGGCTTCTTCCTTGCGCAGCCTCGCCTCGTCGCTGGTGCCCGAACGCGCGGTCAGCGCCGCGGCTTCCAGGGTCTTCAACGACGCGGCGAGCAGCAGCTTCTGGCGGTCCTTCACGCTCGCACGGAACAGCTGGATGCTGCCGAAGTCCGAACGTTCGGAGAACTGCAGCTTGCCCAGCAGTTCGCCCATGCGCGCGCCGTAGGGCAGCACGTACTCCTGCGGGCTGAGGTGCTCGCCCTCCACCCGCACGGTGATCGTGCCGGGCTTCTTGTCGGCGGTGAATTCGACTTCGTCGCCGTCGCGCAGCGGCACGCGGCCCGCTTCGGCCAGCTGGTAGTACTCGACGTTCTTGACGGAGCCGGTGTTGCGCACCACGCGCACGTGCGTGGCGGAAGGCAGCGGCTTGGCGATGGCCGCCATGTCGGCGACCGTCTGTTCGCTGCCGCTGAACTCGAAGCGCTTCTGCGACTCGGCCAGTCCGCGCACCAGCACCGTCTGCTGGCGGGGCGGGACGAAGATGACGTCGCCGTCGGCCAGCTGGATCAGCGGCATCACGCCGCGCAGCAGGAAGTCGTACAGGTTGACGGTGGCGCGCACGGTCGCGCCGCGCTTGACCTGCACGGCCAGGAACGAGCCCCGGTCCGGATCGATGCCGCCCGCCAGGTCCAGGTAGTGCAGCAGGCTGTTCATGCTCGTGCCGTTGTACAGGCCCGGCCGCAGGACGTTGCCGCCCACGAAGATGCGCACCGGCTGCGCGGCCGCAAGGCTGGCGTAGGCGCTGACGTTGGAGCGGAACACCCGGCCCACCGCGGCACTCACGACCTCCTGCAGGGTCTGGTTGCGCACGCCCAGCAGCTTGATCGGCCCGACGTTGGGCAGGAAGATGTTGCCCTGCGGGTCGATCGTGAGCACCGCGTCGAAGTTGTAGGCGCCCCAGAGGCGGACCTGCACCTGGTCGCCGATGGCGAGGGCGTAATCGGGGTTGAACTGGGTTGCGCCGAGGCCGGCGAAGGTCCCGGTGAACAGGTTCGCGCCGAAAACGTCGGTGCGCACGACCGGCGCGGTGGTGGTCGTGACCTGCGGAGTGGTCAC
>JAJNBO010000345.1 GCA_021156245.1 Ramlibacter sp.
CCCCAGTGTATGCGCGGTAAGGCTTTTGGTTGGTCAGCGCGTGCCTCGTTGGAGGGCCGAAGGCTGACGGGCGGGGTGCACGAAAGGCGGACGCTTGCGCGGTTCGATGCGCGCCTGCTCCACCGCCGCCGCTTTCCCGGTCAGGGGATCGGCAATCGCGGCCCGGGACGGCATGGCGCGCGCCGCCAGGGCCAGCCGCTCGGCCGCATCGAGCACGTCCTCGGCTTCCGCGTGCCCGGGCTGGAGCTGGACCACGCCGACGCCCAGCTCCACGCGGACTTGGAGCGGCTCGCCGTTGCGGCCGCTGACTTCGACCGGCTGCCGCAGGCTGCAGGCCACCCGCAGCCCGAGCGTGCGCAGGGCGCCTTGCGACGGGATCGATTCGACCAGGGCCACGAAGCAGCGGTCCCAATAGCGCCCCACGGGATTGACCACGCCCACCTGCCGCTGGATGCGGGCGGCGAGCGTCATCCAGACCTCGTTCACGGCCGCCGGCCCCGCCAGCGTCGCGATCCGCTCCGGCTCGAACACGGTGATGGCCAGCAGCGCGCCCGGCCGCCGGGTGCGCAGGCGCCGCTTCTGTGAAGCGATCAGGCGCTGGACCAGCGCCGCGCTGCTGTGCAGCTTGGTGACGGGGTCCACGTCCGGCACGCTGCCGGTCTCGCGGGTGCGCCATTCGTGCCGCTCGCGCTGCCACAGCACGGCGCCGGTGAGGCCGTTGCACAGGGCGGCGGCCAGGGCCACGACAGCCTGCGCGGCCAGCCCGAGGTGGCCGAGGCGCATGGCGAGGGCGTACAGGCCGGCGATCGCGGGCAGCGTGAGGAGGCATCCGGCGGCCATCAACAGGGCCAGCCGGTCGCCCAGCAGCCAGGCCCGGAAGGCCATCCAGCAGGTGAGCGCGCTGCCGCCCAAGGCCACGACGGCGCCGGCCGGCAACTGCAGGTCGTGCGGCAAGGCGAGGGCGGCGGCGCCGAGGGCGGGCAAGCCCACGGCGGAGCCGCGCAGGACGAAGGCCATCAGCCGGTCGCGCCGGGCGGCGCCCAGCCAGCCCTGGATCCAGAGGTTGGAGATCCCCACGCATACCGGGCCTGCCAGCACCTGGGCCACGTGCAGCAGCATGGCATCCGGATGCACCGCGTGCCGCAGCACGCCGCTGAGGACCAGGACCAGCAGGAAGACGCCCAGGTGGTAGCCGACCGCGCGCAATTGCGAGGCGCTGGGGCGCGCCACCAAGTCGGCCAGGCGGGTCGCCGCCACGGCGGCGATCGCACCCAGGGACATGCTCCACACCACCGTCGTCAGCGTGTTCATCGCGGCTCCTCTGCAGCACCGGAATGTTCCGGCCGCGGGGCCGCGCGGCCGCGTAGCAGAATCACGCCTGAACCTGTGCCCTATTTGCCATGACTCACCGACAAGACCTCCTGAACGCCTTCGATGCGCTGCTGTCCCCCGAGCGCTTCAAGGACTACGGCCCCAACGGGCTGCAGGTGGAGGGCCGCGAGCAGGTGCGCAGGATCGTCTCCGGCGTGACGGCCAGCCGCGCCTTGATCGAGGCGGCCATCGCGAAGGAGGCGGACGCCATCTTCGTGCACCACGGGCTGTTCTGGCGCGGCCAGGATGGGCGGGTCACCGGCTGGATGAAGCAGCGGCTGGCGCTGCTGCTGGCCCACGACATCAACCTCTATGCCTACCACCTGCCGCTGGACGCGCACCCGGAGCTGGGCAACAACGCGCAGCTCGGACAGAAGCTCTCGTTGCGCGTCACCGCCCGATTCGGCGAGCAGGACCTCGGGTTCCTGGGCGAGCGTTCGGACGCCACCAGCTTCACCGACAGCGCGGCGCTGGCCGCGCACGTGCGCGCGGCGCTCGGCCGCGACGCGACCTGCGTGCCCGGCCACGCCGGCCCGATCCGCCGCGTGGCCTGGTGCACCGGCGGTGCGCAGTCCTACTTCGAGTCCGCGATCGCGGCCGGTGCCCAGGCCTTCCTCACCGGCGAGATCTCCGAGCCCCAGGCGCACTACGCGCGCGAATGCGGCGTGACCTTCCTGGCCTGCGGCCATCACGCGACGGAGCGCTACGGTGCGCCGGCGGTCGCTTCGCATGTCGCAAGGGAACTCGGGCTGGAGCACGCGTTCGTGGACGTGGACAACCCCGCATGAGCCCGTTCGCCTTGACCATGGGCGATCCCGCGGGGATCGGCCCCGAGATCATCGCGAAGCTGTTCGCGGCGCAGCCCGCGCTCGTGCAAGGCTGCTTCGTCGCCGGCGACGTGCAGTGCATGCGGCGCGGCGCCGCAGCGGTCGCCGGCGATCGACCGCCGCTGGTCGTCGCCGCCATCGAAAGCACCGCCGAAGCGGCCGGGGTTCCGCCCCGCTGCATCCCCGTCCTGCAGGCGGGCACCGCCGCTGCCGCACTGCCGGCGTTCGGGACGGTGAGCGCCGAGGCAGGGCGCCTCGCCGCCGACGCCGTGCTCTGGGCCGCGCGCGCGGCCTTGCGGGGCGAGGTCGCCGGCATCGTCACCGCCCCCTTGCACAAGGAGGCGCTGGCGGCGGCCGGCCTGCCTTACCCGGGCCACACCGAGCTGCTGCAGGCCGAAGCCGCGGCGCATGCCGGCGTGCCGCTGGCCCGGATGCCCGTGCGCATGATGCTGGCCAACGACGAACTGCGGACGGTGCTGGTCAGCATCCACGTGTCGCTGCGCGAGGCGCTGGAGGCCGTGACGGTCGACAACGTGCGCGAGACCTTGCGCATCACCGACGGGGCGCTCGCGGCCACGCTCGGCCGGCGCCCGCGCATCGCGGTCGCAGGCCTGAACCCGCATGCCGGAGAGGGAGGCCTCTTCGGGCGCGAGGAGATCGAAACGATCGCGCCCGCGATCCATGCCGCGCAGGGTGATGGCATCGACGCCCATGGCCCCTTTGCCCCCGACACGGTCTTCATGCGGGCCAGGCGCGGGGAGTTCGATGCCGTCGTGGCGATGTACCACGACCAGGGCCTGATCCCGGTCAAGTACCTGGGCGTGGAGAAGGGCGTCAACGTGACGCTGGGCCTGCCGCTGGTGCGCACCAGTCCGGACCACGGCACTGCCTTCGACATCGCGGGCTCCGGCCGGGCGGACGCTTCCAGCCTGGCCGAGGCCCTGCGGATGGCGAGGCAGCTGGCGGCCTAGTCAGGGCCGCTTCAGGCTGTCCCGGATCTCGCGCAGCAGCAGCACGTCTTCGGGCGGCGGCGCCGGTTCGGCGGCCGCGGCGGGCGTTCCGGCGTGCAGGCGGCGCAGCCGGTTGATCTGCTTGACCATCAGGAAGATGATGAAGGCGAGGATCAGGAAGTTGACGGCGACCGTGATGAAGCTGCCCCAGGCGAACACCGGGACCCCGGCCTTCTTCAGCGCGTCCAGCGTCATCGCGGTGCCGGCCGGCACGTCGGACAGCACGATGAACTTGCTGGAGAAGTCCAGCTTCCCCACGATCCGGCTCACGAGCGGCATCACGATGTCACCCACCAGCGAGTCCACGATCTTGGAAAAGGCCGCGCCGATGATGACGCCGACCGCCAGGTCGACCACGTTGCCCTTGACGGCGAATTCGCGGAATTCGTGCAGCAGTTTCATGCGGGTCCCCTCATTGGTTGCGGCCGGAGTATGCCGCGCCCGGCCCGGCCGCTGGAAATGCCGTGTATCGCTCCGCTACAATCGCGGGTTGACCCTAAACAGCGAAGAGATCCTCGAGGACCACATGAGCAACTCCACGGTGGACGCCAGCAAACGGACGTGACCGGTGGAAGTGGACATCTCGGCCCTGCGCCCCGGCGAGAAGATGACCGTCGAGTGGCGCGGCAAGCCCGTCTGGATCATGCGGCGCACGCCCGAGCAGGTCGCGGCGCTGCCCAAGCTGGATGCGCAGCTGGCCGACCCGAAGTCGGAGCGCACGGCGTACCCGACGCCCGAGTACGCGAAGAACGAGGCGCGCTCCATCAAGCCCGAAATCTTCGTCGCCGTGGGCATCTGCTCGCACCTCGGCTGCTCGCCCACCGACAAGCTGGCCGCCGGCCCGCAGCCGTCCCTGCCGGACGACTGGCAGGGCGGCTTCCTGTGCCCCTGCCACGGCTCGACCTTCGACCTGGCCGGCCGCGTCTACAAGAACAAGCCCGCCCCCGACAACCTGGAAGTGCCGCCGCACATGTACGTGTCGGACACCCGCCTGTTGATCGGTGAAGACAAGAAGGCTTGAGCGTCATGGCTGAATTCAAGGAAATCTCCCCGAACGCCGGCGCCGGCGCCAAGCTGAACAACTGGCTGAACAACCGGTTCCCGACCGCGTACGACGCGTACAAGGTCCACATGTCGGAGTACTACGCTCCGAAGAACTTCAACTTCTGGTACTTCTTCGGCTCGCTGGCGCTGCTG
>JAJNBO010000346.1 GCA_021156245.1 Ramlibacter sp.
TGGAGCAAGGGCGCGATCAGGTCGGCCGGCTGGCTGCTGATGCCGGCGCCCTCGACCGTGGCGCGCAGCAGGGTGTCGGTGTTGTTGGCGCTGAAGACCACCGGCACTTCCAGTTCGACGCGGCGGTCCTGGTCGGTCGGGTCCATCATGGACAGCGCCCGCACGCGCGTGCCCGGCATCCGCAGGCGCAGGCAGCGGTGCCGCAGCAGGTCCTCCGGCTGCAGCGGCTCGCCGAATCGCTCCAGGTAGCCGGGTGCGGCGCAGAACACGGCCTGGCTGTCGATCACGTTGCGCACGATCGCCGTGGAGTGGATGGTGACGGTGCCGCTCACGATGGTGAGGTCGTAGTCCTCGACGTTCGGGTCCAGCGCATCCTGCTCGTGCACCTCCAGCACCACGTCGGGGTACTGCCGGTGGAAGTCACGCACGGCGGGGGCGATGATGTTGGTGGCCACCACGGGCTGGGCGAGCACGCGCACGGTGCCGGTCATTTCGCGGCTGTGGGCGTGCACCATCGCATCGGCCTCCTCGATGTCGCCGAGGATGGTGCGCAGCCGCCCCAGGTAGGCCTCGCCGGCCGGCGTGAGGGACAGCCGCCGGGTGGTGCGCTGCAGCAGCCGTACGCCCAAATGCTGCTCCAGGTCGCTGACCAGCCGGGTCACGGCCGCCGGCGCCAGGTCGAGCTTGCGGGCGGCCGCGGCGAAACTGCCCTCGTCCACGACGTGCTGGAAAACGCGCATCGACTGCAGTCGATCCATGGGGCTGCTCCTTCACCACCATTATTGCGCTTTCAGCAATGACTACTTGTGAGTTGAAGGATTTATTGATGCGCCACCGAGGAATACAGTCACTCCATCGACAACGCAATCGCAACCAAGGAGTGATCATCATGAACCGCAAGTCCCTCGTCTTCGCCGCCATCGCCGTTTCCGTCGCCGGCTTCGCCGCCCACGCCGAAACGCCTGATGTGTCGGGCCAGTTCGCGCAAGGCGCCGCCACCCAAGTCACCCGTACCCAGGTGCAGGCGGACCTGAACCAGTACCGCCAGGCCGGCGTGAACCCCTGGTCCACGTCGTACAACCCGCTGAAGGGCTTCCGCAGCGAGCGCAGCCGCGCCGAAGTGCAGGCCGAGTACATCGCCAGCCGTGACGCGGTCTCCGCCATGACGGCCGAAGACAGCGGCTCCGCCTACCTGGCGGCCCACAAGCCCGGCACGGTGAACCAGCAGCTGGCGGGCCAGCCGACCAACGCGCAGTAAAGCGGTAAGAGTTGGCGAAGGCGCCGTGCAATGCGGCGCGACCCGCCTTGCGGGGCCAGGACCACTGTACGATTATCCAGTGGAACTGAACGCCAAGCTCGCCATCCTCGCCGACGCCGCCAAGTACGACGCCTCCTGTGCGTCGAGTGGCGGCGTCAAGCGCGACTCCGTGCAGGGGCGCGGCCTCGGCTCCAACGAGGGCGTCGGCATCTGCCACAGCTACGCCCCCGACGGCCGCTGCATCTCCCTGCTCAAGATCCTCCTCACCAACTACTGCCAATACGACTGCCTGTACTGCGTCAACCGCGTCAGCAGCAACGTGCCGCGCGCCCGCTTCGCCATCGACGAGGTGGTGCAGCTCACGCTGGATTTCTACCGCCGCAACTGCATCGAGGGCCTGTTCCTCTCCAGCGGCATCATCCGCAGCCCCGACTACACGATGGAGCAGGTGGTCGAAGTCGCGCGCAGGCTGCGCGAGGAGCACGACTTTCGCGGCTACATCCACCTGAAGACCATTCCCGACGCGTCCGCCGAGCTGTTACAGCGCGCCGGCCGCTACGCCGACCGCCTGTCGATCAACATCGAGCTGCCCACCGAAGGCAGCCTGGTCGCGCTGGCGCCTGAAAAGGATGTGTCCGCGATCAAGCGGTCGATGGCGCGGCTGCGCGTGCACATCGACGACGCGAAGGCCGAAGCGCGCGACCACCAGCGCGTGGACGTGGTGTCGCTGCCGAATGCCAGGCCGGCACGGGCCCAGCCGAAAAGCTTCGCGGCCGCGGGCCAGAGCACGCAGATGATCGTCGGGGCCGACACGACCGACGACGCCACGATCCTCTCCACCAGCGCGCAGCTCTATGGCGCGTACAAGCTCAAGCGCGTGTACTACTCCGCCTTCAGCCCCATCCCCGATGCATCGTCCTCCCTGCCGCTGAAGGCGCCGCCGCTGGTGCGGGAACACCGGCTGTACCAGGCCGACTGGCTGATGCGCTTCTACGGCTTCGCGGCCGACGAGATCGCATCGCCGGGCACCGGCGGCATGCTGCGGCTCGAAGTGGACCCGAAGCTCGCGTGGGCGCTGGCGCACCCGGAGAAATTCCCGGTCGACCTGAACCGCGCACCGCGTGAACTGCTGCTGCGCGTGCCCGGGCTCGGCGTCAAGGCGGTCGATCGCCTGCTGCTGTCGCGGCGGGTGCGGCGCCTGCGCGCCGAGGACCTCAAGCGCTTGCGCGTGCCCGTGCAGAAAGTGCTGCCCTTCGTGGTGGCCGCGGACCACCGGCCCTCCCAGGCGCCGGATGCACAACGCATGCTGGCGACCGCCCGGCCCGCGGCCCCGCAGCAAGCCGCGCTGTTCTGACATGCTGGTGCGCTTGTCCAACGAGACCGACCTCGCCGGTTTCCGCCGCGAGGCGCGCGCCTTGCTGGCGCGCCGGGTGCCGCCGCAGGAGGTGCACTGGTCCGCGGGCCCTTACCACGACGACCTGTTCGCGGGCGACGACGCGCCTGCGGGCGAGCCGGCGCCCGACGGCGGCATCACCGTGCCGCCCGCCTTCCTGGAGTTGTGCCACACCGTGGTGCTGCACAGCGAGCCGCAGCGCTTCGCCCTGCTCTATCGCCTGCTGTGGCGGCTGGTGCACGAGCCGGCGCTGCGCCACGATCCGCTGGACCCCGACATGCTGCAGGCCCGCGAGATGGCCAAGGCGGTGCAGCGCGACATCCACAAGATGCATGCCTTCGTCCGGTTCCGCCAGGTGCAGGATGGCGAGAACGCGCTGGACCCGCTGCACGTGGCGTGGTTCGAGCCGGACCATCACATCGTCGAAGCCAATGCGCCGTGGTTCCGCCGGCGCTTCGCCAACATGCGCTGGGCCATCCTGACGCCGCAACGCTGCGTGGAGTGGGACTGCAAGGAGCTCCACTTCCGCGCCGGGGCGCTGCGCAGCGAGGCGCCCCTGCCGGACGCGGGGGAACAGCTGTGGCTCACGTACTACCAGAGCATCTTCAATCCGGCGCGCCTGAAGCTGCAGATGATGCGCAAGGAAATGCCGCGCAAGTACTGGCGCAACCTGCCCGAGGCGCAGCTGATTTCGGCACTGGCCGCGCAGGCGCAGGAGCGCAGCGGCGGCATGATCGAGCAGCCGGCGACGCAGACGCTGCGCCGCATCCCGCGCTTTCCGGAGCGGCCGCCGGCCCTCCTGCATCCGGATGCGCTGGCGGACCTGAACGCGCGCACCCAGCGTTGCCGCGACTGCGCGATCGGTGCTTGCGCCACGCAGGTGGTGCCCGGCGAGGGGCCGCTCAAGCCGTCGTTGATGTTCGTCGGCGAGCAGCCAGGCGACCAGGAAGATTTGCGGGGCCGCCCCTTCGTGGGCCCCGCGGGGCAATTGTTCGACCGCGCGCTGGCGCAACTGGGCGTGGCGCGCCCAACGGTGTACGTGACCAACGCGGTGCGGCACTTCAAGTTCGAGCTGCGTGGCAAGCGCCGCATCCACAAGACACCGTCGCAGGAGGAAGCG
>JAJNBO010000347.1 GCA_021156245.1 Ramlibacter sp.
CGCTTGCCGGGCGTCACCGACGATTCGAGCGCGGCCACCACCATCTGCGGCCCGAGGTCGGAGCCGCCGATCCCGATGTTGACCACGTCCGTGATGGCGCCATCGCCGCGCACCTGCTCCGCGTAGCGCAGCATGGCCTCCAGCGTGTCGTGCACCGCGACCGAATCGGGATCCGCCGGGATGCGCGGAGCGCGCAGCAGCCAGTGCTTGACCGCGCGGTCTTCCGTGTTGTTGATCCTCCGGCCCGCGAACATGGCGTCGCGGTACGCCTCCAGGCCGGTTTCGCGCGCCAGGGTGAAGAGCAACTGCTCGGTGTGCGCGTCGATCAGGTTCTTGGAAAGGTCCGCGAAGACGTGCGGCGCCTGCTGGCTGAACTGCGCGACACGGCCGGCCTCGCGTTCCATCGCTTCCCGCAGGTCGAAGGCCGATCCGGCCTTCCCGAACTGCTCTCGCAGCCGCCCCCAGGCAGCCGTCCGGTCGCAACGCGTGCGCGTCATCGGCTCAGGCCGCCTGCATCAGTTTTTCCAGCTTGACGGCATCGGCGCCGAACGCGCGGATGCCCTCGGCCAGCTTCTCGGTCGCCATCGCGTCCTCGTTGAGCGCCCAGCGGAACGAGAACTCGTCGTACTGCACGGCGCGGATGTCGGCGCCCTTCGCCTGCTGCGGATCCAGCGCGCGCGGCACGGGCGCGTCGCTCGCGGCCAGCTGCGCGAGCAGCTCGGGGCTGATGGTGAGCAGGTCGCAACCTGCCAGGGCGAGGATCTGACCGGTGTTGCGGAAGCTCGCGCCCATCACCTCGGTGGCGATGCCGAAGTGCTTGTAGTACTCGTAGATCTGCCGCACGGACTGCACGCCGGGGTCGTTGGGTCCCGCCATGGCTGCCTCGTCCCACGAGGCGCCGGCCGTCTTCTTGTACCAGTCGTAGATGCGGCCGACGAAGGGCGAGATCAATTGCACCTTCGCCTGGCCGCAGGCCACGGCCTGGCAGAACGAGAACAGCAGCGTCAGGTTGGTGTTGATGCCGCGCTGCTGCAGCTTCTTCGCGGCCTGGATGCCCTCCCACGTGCTCGCCACCTTGATCAGCACGCGGTCGATCGGCACGCCCTCGGCCTGGTACAGCTCGATGATGCGCTCGCCGCGGCTGAAGGTGGCTTCCGTGTCGAAGCTCAGGCGCGCATCCACCTCCGTGGACACACGGCCGGGGATGATGCGCAGGATCTCGGTGCCGAAGCGCACCAGCAGCCGATCCATGGTTTCGTGGATGTCGCGGCCACGGAAGCGCTCGACGGTTTCCTTCAGCAGCGGCGCGTACTCGGCCTTCTGCACCGCCTTGAGGATCAGGGACGGATTGGTGGTGGCATCCTGCGGCTGGTACTGGGCCAGCTGCTTGAAGTCGCCCGTGTCGGCGACGACGGTGGTGAACTGCTTGAGGGCGTCGAGTTGGTTCATGCCCCGATTATCCGGCCGCCGCGCCGGGTGGGGGGAGCGGCTAGTTGGCCTGCACCACGGAGACGCCGTGGCCGGCCAGCTGCAGGCTGACGTCGCTGCCAAGGCTGAGCACCGCCCCGACGTCGGGCGACACCACGAAGATCGGGCCGAGCTCCGTCTCGAAGGTGTACTCATAGTTGCTGCCCAGGTAGGCGAGCTTCGCGAGGCGGCCGTTCAGGCCGTGGCCCGGCGGTCCGACGTGCCAGGCCTCGGGCCGCACGGCCACCTTGACGGCGCCGGGCGGAACCGCCTGACGTGGCGCAATCCGCAGCGGGCCGAGTTGCACGGCGCCGGTTTCGTCCGCCCTCGCGGGGAACAGCATCGCCTCGCCCATGAAGCCCGCGACGAACTCGGTCGCCGGCGACTCGTACAGCTCCTGCGGCGTACCGGTCTGCGCGATCACGCCGTGGTCCATCACGATGATGCGGTCGCTGACCGCCAGCGCTTCGCTCTGGTCGTGCGTGACATACGCCACCGTGAGCTGCAGGCGCTGCTGCAACGCGCGGATCTCCTCGCGCATCTCGCGCCGCAGGCGCGCATCCAGGTTCGACAGCGGCTCGTCGAACAGCAGGACGGCCGGCTCCAGCACCAGCGCGCGGGCCAGCGCCACCCGCTGCTGCTGGCCGCCGGAGAGTTCGCTCGGCAGGCGCTGCTCGAAATCGACCAGCCCGACGTTGCGCAAGGCATCGACCGCCCGCCGGCGCGCGACGTCCTTGGGCACGCCCGACATCCGGAGGCCATACATGACGTTCTCCAGCACATCCAGGTGCGGGAACAGCGCGTAGCTCTGGAACATCATGCTGACGTTGCGGTCCGCCGGCCCCAGCGTGGTGACGTCGCGGCCCTCGATCAGGATCTGCCCGCTGGTCGGCGCCTCCAGGCCCGCGATCATCCGCAGCGTGGTCGTCTTGCCGCAGCCCGACGGGCCGAGGATGGTGACCAGCGAGCCGCGCGGCACGTCGAAGCTGATGCCCTTGACGGCGAGCGGCGCGGACGCGTCGGCGCCATAGCGCTTGGTGACGTTGCGGAATTCGATGCCGGCGGTCATGGGCTTCCTTCAGGCGCGGACGGTGGGGGGCGGTGCTGCGGCGCGCCGGCCGAGGCGGCGCTCGCCCACCAGCAGCTGGATCAGCGCGGTGGCCGCGCTCATGAGGAGGATCAGGACGGTGCAATACGCCAGCGCGACGCCATAGTCGCCGTTGCCCACGCGGCCGATGATGTAGGTGGTGGCGAGTTCGTTCTCCGCCGTCACCAGGAAGATCACGGCGGACACGGTGGTGATGGAGCGCACGAAGCTGTACACCAGCGCGGCCACCAGCGCCGGCTTCAACAGCGGCAGCGTCACGTGGCGCAGTGTTCTTGCCGTGGTCGCGCGCAGCATCAGCGAAGCTTCGTCGAGCGACTTGTCCAGTTGCTGGAAGGCCGCCGAGCCCGCGCGCACGCCGACCGGCAGGTTCCGGAACAGGAAGCACAGCACGATGATCAGGCCGGTGCCCGTCAGCTCGAATGGCGGGACGTTGAACGCCAGGATGTAGCTGACGCCGAGCACGGTGCCGGGGATGGCGAAGGCGAGCAGCGCCGAGAACTCGAACAGGTTCTGGCCGCGGAACTGGGTGCGGGCCAGCAGCCACGCGATCAGCAAGCCCATGCCCGCGGTCAGCGGGGCGGAGATCGCCGCCAGCTTCACGGTGGTGAAGAACGAGTTCCACGCCGTGCCGGACCAGACGATGCCGAACGCTCCCCATTCCAGCGAGAACGCCGTCGCGAAGTGCGCGAGCGTGGGCGTGTAGTCGCGGCCCCAGGTCTGCACGAAGCCGCCGGCCAGCGCGAACAGGTACACGACGAGCGTGAAGCCGACCCACGGCAGTGCGATCGCATTCACCATGCGGCGCACGTTCTTCGGCAGCGGCATCGGGACGCCGGCGTCGCCCTTGCCGCTGACGGTGGTGTAGCCGCGCCGGCCGAGCACCCAGCGCTGCGCGGCGAACACAGCCAGCGCGAACAGCGTCAGCAGCCAGGCCAGTGACGCTGCCCTCCCCTGGTCGTACTGCGCGCCGACGATGGCGAAGAAGATCTCCGTGGACAGCACCGAGAACTGGCCGCCGACGACCACGGGATTGCCGAAGTCCGCCATGCTCTCGATGAAGCCCACCAGGAACGCGTTGGCCAGGCCGGGCCGGAGCAACGGGAGGGTGACCGTGGTGAACGTGCGCTGCGCATTCGCGCGCAGCGTCTGCGCCGCTTCCTCCAGGCTGGGCGCGATGCCCTGCACCACCCTGGTTGACGATGCCGGCACGGCCGAACAGCAGGATGAGCCCGAGCCCGACCACGAAGGGCGGCGTGATGATGGGCAGCATCGCCAGGATGTTGAGCGCGCGCGCACCGCGCCGCCCCCCGCGCTCGGCCATCAGCGCCATCAGCGTCCCCAGGAGCGTCGTGCTGGCGGCGGTCGCGAGCCCGAGCACGATGGTGTTCCACGCCACCCCGCAGCGCACGCCGCCGGAGAAGCAGCCAAGCCCGAAATTGCGCTCGTTGAAGATGCGGCCTGCAAAGGACGCCAGCGGCGATGCACCGTCCTCGCCGATGAAGGCGCCGGCGAGCGCCTTGGCCACCGGGTAGACGATGAACAGCGCCAGCAGCACGCCG
>JAJNBO010000348.1 GCA_021156245.1 Ramlibacter sp.
GAGGGGAAGTCGCGCGCCTGCGCCATCCGCACACCGGGCGCCTGGAGCGCCAGCATCAGCGACGTCTCGATGTCCCCGGCGTGCACGCCGAACCGGTGCTCGTCGGCGCTGAACAGCCCGTTCACGTCGTCCCCCAGCGGCAGGTTCCACCAGTTGCAGCCATACACGATGAGCTCGCAGCGCACGCGCAACTCGCGAGCGACGATGTCCAGCACGCTGGCCTGGCCGCCGTGGCCGTTGAAAAGCAGCAGCTTCTTCACCCCGGCCCGGGCCACGGACTCTCCCAGGGCGACCCAGGTGGCGATCACCGTCTCGATGGGAAGCGTGAGCGTTCCCGGGAAGCGCGCGTGTTCCGGGCTGTATCCCACCTGCTGCGTGGGCAACACCAGCACCGGCAGCTCGGACGGCAGCAGGGGCAAGGCGCCCGCCACGATGCCGTCGACGATCGCCCGGTCCACCGACAGCGGCAGGTGCGGCCCATGCTGCTCGGTGGCGCCCACCGGCAGCACCGCCACCGTGCGGGCCGCATCGAGCCCGGCGAAATCGGTGGTGCCCAGGTCGGCCCAGTAGCGGGAGGGAAGTGCCATGGGCGGCATCTTAAGAGAGGGCGTGATGCGCTGCCCTCACGATGCTGTCCGCGTCGACGCCGAAAAAGCGGCGCAGCGCCGCCCGCGTGTCGCTGCGCCCGAAGCCGTCGGTGCCCAGCGTGACGTAGCGGCGGCCGGGCGGCACGAAGGCGCGGATGCTTTCCGGCACGGCGCGGACGTAGTCGCTGGCCGCGATGACCGGCCCCTTGCCCGCGAGCTGCGCCGTCACATAGGCCAGCGGCGTGCCGTCTCCGCGCATCGCTTCCTGCTCGCAGGCCAGGCCGTCCCGCGCCAGCTCGCTCCAGCTCGTCACGCTGAACACCTCGGTGGGGATGCCGTCGGCCGCCAGTTGCTGCGCGGCCTGGATCACTTCGCCCAGGATGGCGCCGGAGCCCAGCAGCGTGACGCGCTGCCTCGCCGTGTCGTCGCCGTAGCGCGCGTAGCGGTAGCCGCCGCGGATCACGCCTTCCCGGGCTTCGGGCGGCAGGTCCGGCTGCGCGTAGTTCTCGTTCATCAGGGTGACGTAGTAGAAGACGTCCCGCTGTTCCACCAGCATCTCGCGCATGCCGCGGTCGACGATCACGGCCATCTCGCCGGCGAACGCCGGGTCGTACGCCTTGCAGTTCGGGATCGTTGCGGCCACCAGGTGGCTGCTGCCGTCCTGGTGCTGCAGCCCTTCGCCGCCCAACGTCGTGCGCCCGGACGTCGCTCCCAGCAGGAAGCCACGCGCGCGCTGGTCGGCAGCCGCCCAGATCGCGTCGCCCACCCGCTGGAAGCCGAACATCGAGTAGTAGATGTAGAAGGGCAGCATCGCGAAGCCGTGCACGCTGTAGCTGGTGGCCGCGGCCGTCCAGCTGGCGATCGCGCCGGCTTCGCTGATGCCCTCTTCCAGGATCTGGCCGTCCAGGGCCTCGCGGTACGACAGCACCGAGCCGATATCCTCGGGCTCGTAGCTCTGGCCCGCGCTGGAATAGATGCCCACCTGCTTGAACAGGTTGGCCATGCCGAAGGTGCGCGCTTCGTCGGCCACGATGGGCACGATGCGCGGCCCGAGCTGCGGATCCTTCAGCAGCCCGCCCAGCAGGCGCACGAAGGCCATGGTCGTGGACATCTCCTTGCCACCCGCCTGCAGCGCGAACTGCGCATAGCTGGCGGCGTCCGGCACCGGCACGGCGTCGCAGGCGGTCGTGCGCTTCGGCAGGTATCCGCCCAGCGCCGTCCGGCGCGCGTGCAGGTAGCGCATCTCCGGGGTGTCCTCGGCGGGCTTGTGGAACGCCAGCCCCTTCGCTTCGTCGTCGGACAGCGGCAGGTTGAAGCGGTTGCGGAATTCCAGCAGGGCCGCGTCGTCCAGCTTCTTCTGGCTGTGGGTGGTCATCCGGCCCTGCCCCGCGGCGCCCATGCCGTAACCCTTCTTGGTATGGGCGAGGATCACCGTGGGCTGCCCCCGGTGTCTTGCCGCGGCGTCGTAGGCGGCATGGATCTTCACCAGGTCGTGCCCGCCGCGCTTGAGCCGGTCGATCTGCTCGTCGGTCATCCCTTGCGCGAGACGCGCGAGCTCCGCGTCCTGCCCGAAGAAATTGTCCCGGTTGAAGCGGCCGTCCTTGGCCGCGAAGGTCTGCATCTGGCCGTCCACGGTATGTGCGAAGGCCCGCACCAGCGCGTTGGTGGTGTCCCGCGCGAACAGGCCGTCCCAGTCGCTGCCCCAGAGCAGCTTGATCACGTTCCAGCCGGCGCCGCGGAACAACTTTTCCAGTTCATCGACGATGCGGCCGTTGCCGCGCACCGGCCCGTCCAGCCGCTGCAGGTTGCAGTTGACGACCCACACCAGGTTGTCCAGCTTCTCGCGGGAGGCCAGCGTCAGCGCGCTCATGCTCTCCGGCTCGTCCATCTCGCCGTCGCCGAACACGCCCCAGACCTTGCGGCCCTCGCAGTCCACCAGCTGCCGGTGCGTCAGGTAGCGCATGAAGCGGGCGTGGTAGATCGAGCTGATCGGACCGATGCCCATGGAGCCGGTCGGGAACTGCCAGAAATCGGGCATCAGCCAGGGATGCGGATAGCTGGACAGGCCGCGGGCGCCCTGCTCCGGCGCACTGATCTCCTGCCGGTAGTGCGCCAGGTCTTCGGCCGTCAACCGTCCTTCCAGGAAAGCCCGCGCATAGACCCCGGGGGCGCTGTGCGGCTGGAAGAACACCAGGTCGCCGCCGTGCTGGTCGTTGCGTGCCCGGAAGAAGTGGTTGAAGCCGGCTTCGAACAGGTCCGCCGCGCTGGCGTAGCTGGCGATGTGGCCGCCCAGCTCGCCATAGGCGCTGTTGGCGCGCACCACCATGGCCAGCGCGTTCCACCGCATGATCGATGCGAGCTTCTCCTCGAGGGCCAGGTCGCCGGGGAACACCGGCTGGCGCTCCACGGGCACCGAGTTGACATAGGGCGTGACCAGTTCCGGCGACCAGGCGACCGTGGGCTTGCGCGCCAGCACCGCCAGCTCGTCCAGGATGAAGCGGGCCCTGGCTGGGCCGTGCGTGGCCACGAGCGCGAGGAACGCGTCGCGCCATTCGGCGGTTTCCGCGGGATCGGTGTCGCCGGCGCGGTCGGTGAGATAACGGGTGATGATGTCGTCGGCCATGTCCGCACTGTAGACACTCCGGGGCGGCAGCGGCGCCGACTGGCCGTTATCCCCCCTCGCCGCCGGCCGACACGGCTGTCCTCCTGCCCCACGCAGGCGTCGGACCGGGGCTGACCGACCGGCAGCCGCCATGGCCGCGCACGACGGGGTCCCGGCCGAACGACACGGGATGGAGCCGAAAGCATCATGAAGGCATGGAAACGATTCGCACTGCCACCGTGAACACCGCCCGCGCCGCCTGGATGCGCGCCGTGTGGCCATCCCTGGTGCTGAGCGTCGCCATCGCCCTGGACCAGTACACCCGCGGCCCCTCCATCAGCGCCATGGTGCTGACCTACCTGCTGGGTTGACCCCGCGCCGGACCCCGCTGACGGAAAGCGGGACAATCCGGTCCATGACGCAAGAGTTGTTTCGGCAGGACGCCTATCTGCGGGAGACTTCCGCTTCGGTGGTCTCGGTCGGCGAGCAAGGCGTGGTCCTGGACCGCACGGTGTTCTATCCCCTCGGGGGAGGCCAGGCCGGCGACGCCGGCGCATCGCGGACACCCGCAAGGACAAGGACGCCGAGGGCAAGCCCACGGGCGGCATTGCGCACGTGCCGCAGCCGGGGCAGGAGGCCCTGGTCTCGGCGCTTCGACCCGGGGAGACGGTGACTGCCCGCATCGACTGGGAGCGGCGCCACAAGCTGATGCGCTTCCACACCGCCACCCACCTGCTGTGCCACCTGGTGCCGCAGCTGGTGAACGGCTGCTCCATCACGCCGGAGTCCGCGCGCCTGGACTTCAACATGACGGATCCGCTCGAGAAGGAGGCCCTGAGCGACGGCATCGCCCGCCTCGTCGGCGCGGCCCATGCGGTGGAGATCGGCGCGATCACCGACGAGGAACTGGACGCCAACCCCGCGCTGGTCAAGAGCATGTCGGTGCAGCCGCCCCGGGGCACCGGCCGCATCCGCACCATCCGCATCGGCGACGCCATCGACTTCCAGCCTTGCGGCGGGACGCACGTGGCGAACACCTCCGAGATCGGACGGGTCGTGGTGACCAAGATCGAGAAGAAGAGCGCGACCACCCGACGGGTGGTGCTGGGTTTCGCCTGACCGGCGGAACTTCGGCTCTGCCGCTGAGCTCCACCCCATTTCCATGAGATTCCTGCACACGTTCGCCGCCTGGTCGGTCGCGGCCGCCGCCTTCCTGCCGCTCGCCTCGCTGGCGCAGGACAAGGCGGTGGTGTCGACGGAGCGCACGCGCGCCGAGCTGCTGGCCCACGCGCCGGAAGGCATCGCCGCGGGCAAGCCGCTGTGGCTCGGGCTGCAACTCACGCACCAGCCCGGCTGGCACAGCTACTGGAAGAACCCCGGCGATTCCGGACTGCCCACGCAGCTGCAGTGGACGCTCCCGTCAGGCATGGACGCAGCGGAGATCGCGTGGCCCGCTCCGGAGAAGATGTTCATCGGCCCGCTGGCGAACTACGGTTACGAAGGCACCGTGCTGTTGCCCGTTCCCGTGACGGTG
>JAJNBO010000349.1 GCA_021156245.1 Ramlibacter sp.
TGCTGGAAGACCGGCCCCGGCCCCTGAGCCGGGCGGACATCCAGGCGCGCACCGGCAACCGCGTCGGTGACGGCGGGGCTGTCGAGGTGCACGTGCACCACCTGCGCCGCAAGCTCGGTGAAGACGTGATCCAAACGGTGCGTGGCGTCGGCTACCGCGTGCCGCCCGCCTGAACGGCCGCAGCTAAGATCGCTCATCCTTGGCGCCGTTCCGCGCGCCGCAACACCACAACAAGAGGTTTTTCCCATGGCATTGATCGTTCTGATGGAGGACGACGCCGCCACGCGCATGATGGTTGCCTCGGTGCTGCGCAAGGACGGGCACGAAGTGTTTCCGGCCGAAGACGGCCAGGCGGGCCTGAAGCTGGTGCGGGAGCTGCACCCCGAACTGGTGATCAGCGACGTGCAGATGCCTGTCATGAACGGCTTCGATATGCTCGCAGCCTTGCGCCTGGACACCCCGATCGCGGGCACGCCTGTGATCCTGCTGACCTCGTTGCAGGAGCGCGCGCACATGCGTATCGGCATGACCGCGGGCGCCGACGACTACATCACCAAGCCCTTCCGTCCCGCGGAGCTGCGGGAGGCCGTCGCCGCGCAGCTGAACAAGCGCCAGATCCAGGCCGACCTGCAGGCGCTGGCCGTGCATGGCGCGGTCAGCGAAGCGCTGGAGGCGCAACGCCAGGAGCTGGGGCGCCTGTACGAGAAGCGGCTGGCCCACGAACTGAGCGAGCGGTGGCCGAACACCGCCGGCGAAAGCGATGACGAGCGCTTCGAATCCGCCACCGTGCTGTTCGTCGACATCGCGCGCTACGGCGACATCGCGCAGAAGCTGCAGCCGCATGAACTGACGGAACTGGTCAAGCGTTTCTATGGCAACGCCAATGACACGGCGCACCTGTTCGGCGCGCGCCACATGCAGTTCATCGGCGAGGGGCTGCTCGCCGTCTTCACCGACGACACCAACACCCGGACGGTGAACCATGCGCTGCGCGCCGCGCGCACCGCGATCGGCCTTGTCGAGTCCGCCCATGCCTTGCGGCAGCACCTCGAGGCCAGCTATCCCGGCCGCGGCCTGCCGTCGTTCTCGGTCAACGCCGCGGTGCAGGCGGGCGCGGTCACGCTGACCCGGCTGCGCGACGCGCTGCACGGCAGCACGCAGCAATTGCCCGTGGGCGAGGCGGTGCGCGCCACCATGGAGCTGCAGCGGCAGGCACAGACGCTGGGCTGGCCGATCGCCACGTCGGTCGCGACGCTGCGCCTGGTCACCGGCGGGGTGCGCACCGGCCGCCGCGCGCTCGTCGAAGTGCCGGGGCGCAGCGAAGCCGTCGATGCGGTGGAACTCACCGGCCTTGTCCTGCAGGCGGAATGATGCGCACCATTCCGCTGCGACGCCTGCTCGCCGTGAGCCTCGTGCTGCTGGCCACGGTGCCCGCTCTGCTGGTCGCGTGGGTGCTGGGGCACGGAGCCGGTGAATCGGTCGACGAGCTGGCAGGCCAATTGCTCTCGCGCGTCGGCGCACTGGTCCAGGCTGGAACGGAATCCGAGTTGCGGCGGGCGCACGATGCGCTGGACGCCCTGGTTTCCGAGCGGCCGCGGCCGCAGGAAGCGGAGCGCGCCCGCCGCTGGCTGCGCGAACCCGTGCGCTACGAAGCAGCAGCCTTCGCATTGACCCGGCAGTCTCCCGAGGTTCCGGCACTGCACGTGGCCAACCTGCGCGGCGAATACCTCGGCGTCGAGAACGGTGCCCAGGGCACGCGCGTCGCCACGCGGTCGGCCGGGGGGACGGGCCGCAGCTTCTACCTCCCCGAGGAACCGGGTGACCGGCAGCGCGTGCTCGCGCCGGAGGTCGCCAACTTCGAGCCGCGCACCACCGCCTGGTACACGAGCGCCATGCAGGCACGCGGCCGCGTCTTCACTCCCGTGCGCGTTTCCGCGGAGCGCCGCCAGCTGATGGTCACGCTGGCCCAGCCCGTCTTCGACGCCGATGGTGGCGCGGCCGGCGTGATCGCCGCCGACCTGTACCTGCAGAAGCTCGCCGATACGTTGCGCACGCAGCGCATCAGCGCGCGCGGCGGCGCCTTCGTGGTGGACGAAGCGGGTGCCCTGGTCGCGAGCTCCGCCGGCGACGCGCTGTTCCAGCAGGACCAGGGCCGCACCGTCCGCCGCCAGCCCCGCGACAGCAGCAACCCGATCATCCGCGCGGCCGCCGCCGGCCTCGCGCAACTGGCGGCCAGCCGCAGCGCGGACACGGTACAGGCCGACACGCGCGTGCACCGGCTGCCCTTGGCCGACGACGCGCTGCTGATGGTGCAGCGGCCCTTCGGCCAGGACCTGGGCCTGCGCTGGACGCTGGTGGTGGCGGCGCCCGAAAGCGACTTCACCGGCGACATCCGCCGCGCCCGCCGGCAAGCCCTGCTCGGTGGCGGCGCGCTGCTGGCGCTCGGGACCCTGATGGCCTTCCTGCTCGCCCGCGGCTTCGGCCGCCGGCTCGGCCGGTTGTCCTCCGCGGCGGAGCAGTTGGGACGCGGCGAAGTGCCCGTGATCGAGAGCCGCTCGCGCATCCGCGAGGAGCGCCAGCTCTCCCAGGTGCTGCACGACAGCGCGCTGCAATTGCAGTCCTACCGCCGGCAGGTGGAAGCCGACGCCGTGGCGCTGCAGCAGGCCAACGAAACGCTGGAACAGCGCGTCGCGCATCGTACCGCGCAGCTGGAAGCATCCCGCGAAGAGGCGCTGGCAGCGGCGCGTGCGAAGGCCGCGTTCCTGGCGACCATGAGCCACGAGATCCGCACGCCGCTCAACGGCGTGGTCGGCATGAGCACGCTGCTGGCCGAGACGCCGCTGAACCCGGAGCAGCGCGACTACCTGCAGACCATCCGGCTGTCGAGCGACCAGCTCCTGGCCGTCATCAACGACGTGCTCGACTTCTCCAAGATCGAGTCCGGCAAGATGGAGCTGGAAGTGGAGCCCGTCAGCGTGCGCGGCGCGGTGGAGGAAGCCTGCGACATCGCCGCGCCGCGCGCGCGCGAGAAGGGGCTGGAGCTGATCATCGACATCCCCGAGCACGGAAGCGACGCAGTGCCGCAGGCGATCCTGGGCGATATCACCCGACTGCGCCAGGTCCTGATCAACCTGATCAACAACGCCGTCAAGTTCACGGCCCGGGGCGAGGTGGCCGTCCACGTGCGGCTGCGCCGGCCGGCGGACGCGCAAGGTCGCGCGCTGCTGGAGTTCCGGGTCACCGACACCGGGATCGGCATTCCGAAGGACCGGCTGCCCTCGCTGTTCGAGGCGTTCTCGCAAGTCGACGCGTCCACCACGCGCAAGTACGGCGGCAGCGGCCTGGGGCTGGCGATCTGCAAGCGGCTCGTGGACCTGATGGGTGGCGAGCTGGGCGTCGAGAGCGACGCCGGCCGCGGCTCCACCTTCTGGTTCACCATCGCCGCGCCGGTGACCGAGCTGACGCAGCCCACCGGCGCGCCGGACGCCGGACGGCTGCAGGGATTGCGCGTGCTGGTGGTGGACGACCACGCCACCAACGTGCGGGTGCTTTCGCGGCAGCTGCAGCTCTGGGGCATGGACGTGTCGGCGGCGGAGTCGGGCCTGCAGGCGCTCGATGCATTGCGCCGGGCGAAGACCCTGCCGGACCTGGTCATCACGGACATGCACATGCCGGAGATGGATGGCGTGGCGCTGGCCCGCGCGGTCAAGGAGCGCCCCGAGTGGGCCCGCATCCCG
>JAJNBO010000350.1 GCA_021156245.1 Ramlibacter sp.
GCTGTAGCCTTCGCGCAGCGCCAGCAGCGGCGAGGCCATGCGCATGCCCGCCATGCAGGCATGCAGGAACACGTGGCCGGTGATGAGGCGGGCGAGCTCGCGGGTGAGGCCCGAGCCGTCAGGTGTCGCTGTCGTCACCGTTGGGGTCGTTCATCGGAAGCAGCGCCTGCGACTGGGTGTCGGGCAGCGCCTCGACGTCCTTCAGCGCGCGCCGCATCATCTTGGTTCGCGTCTCCGCCTTGTCCACGGTGTCCGCCGCCTTCTGCACCTGCTCCTTGATGCGGGCGACCCACTCGCCATAGCGGTCGAACTCGGTCTTGACGGCGCCCAGCACCTTCCAGACCTCGGAAGCCTGCTGCTCCAGCGCCAGCGTGCGAAAGCCCATGTGCAGGCTGTTCAGCATCGCCAGCAGGGTCGTCGGCCCGGCGAGCGTGACGCGGTAGTCGCGCTGGATCTTGTCCATCAGCCCGGGACGGCGCAGCACTTCGGCGTACAGGCTTTCGATCGGCAGGAACAGGATGGCGAAGTCGGTCGTGTACGGCGGGGCCAGGTAGTACTCGCAGATCGACTTGGCTTCTTCGCGGATGCGCACTTCCAGCGCGCGGCCGGCGCTGTCGACGCCCGCGTGGTCGGCGCGGTCATGCGCGTCCAGCAGGCGCTCGTAGTCCTCGCGCGGGAACTTGGCGTCGATCGGCAGCCACACCGGCGCGCCGTCGGCGCTGCGGCCGGGGAACTTGATGGCGAAGTCGACCCGCTGGTTGCTGCGCGGCCTGGTCTCCACCTGCTTGCCGTACTGCTCCGGCGTCAGCACCTGCTCCAGCAGGTTCTCCAGCTGCACCTCGCCGAACATGCCGCGCGTCTTCACATTGGTCAGCACGCGTTGCAGGTCGCCGACGCCCTGCGCCAGCGACTGCATCTGCCCGAGGCCCTTGTGCACCTGCTCCAGCCGCTCCGCGACCTGCTTGAAGCTTTCGCCCAGGCGCGTCTCCAGCGTGGTCTGCAGCTTCTCGTCGACAGTCTTGCGCATCTCCTCCAGCTTGGCCGCATTGGTCTGCTGCATCGCGGTGAGCTGGGTCTCCAGCGTGCCGCGGACTTCGGCCATGCGCCGCGCATTCGCCTCGCTCAAGGACTGCAGCTGCACCGCGAGCGTGTCCGCCAGCGTCTTCTGCATCATGGTGAGCTGCTGCGAGAAGGCGTCGATCTGCGCGTTCTGCGTCCGGGTGGTCTCCTGCGCCTGCCGCGTCAGGGTCTCCTGGAAGGTCGCGAGGGTGTGCGTCAGCTCGCCGCGCAGGCCCCGTGACGATTCGCTGATCTCGCGCCGCAGCTCGCGCTCCAGCCGTTCATTGGCCGCCAGCAATTCCGCGCGGCCGGTTTCAACCACCGGCGGCTTGCGCATCAACAGCGCCACCAGCAGGACGACGCTGGCGAACGCCAGCGCCATGACGATCCAGATTTCCACTAGCTGAGTACTTCCGGGTTCAAGGGAGTGAGCGGCCTGCCGTTCACGAGGAAGCCGATCAGGTTGTCCGCGGCGAGGTCAGCCATCGCCCGGCGCGTTTGCACCGTGGCGCTGGCGATGTGGGGCGTGAGTACGACGTTGGGCACGGTCAGCAGGTCGGGATGCACCTTCGGCTCGCCTTCGAAGACGTCCAGGCCGGCCGCGGCGATGCGCCTGTCGCGCAGGGCTGCCGCCAACGCGCCGTCGTCGACGATGCCGCCGCGCGCGATGTTGACCAGCGTCGCGGTCGGCTTCATCTGCGCCAGTTCGGCGGCGCCGATGGTGTGGTGCGATTCGGCGGAATACGGCAGCACCAGCACCAGATGGTCCGCCGTCTCCAGGAGTTCTTCCTTGGAGACGTAGCGCGCCTTGCATGCGGCTTCGAGGTCCGGCGAAAGGCGCGACCGGTTGTGATAGATCACGTCCATGCCGAAGCCATGGGCGCCGCGCTTCGCGATGCCCTGTCCGATGCGGCCCATGCCCAGGATGCCCAGCGTGCTGCCGTGCACCTCGGCGCCCGCGAACATGTCGTAGCTCCACTTCGTCCACTTGCCTGCGCGCAGGTAATGCTCGCTCTCGGTCACGCGGCGGGCCGTGGCCATCAGCAACGCGAACCCGAAGTCGGCGGTGGTCTCGGTCAGCACGTCCGGCGTGTTGGTCGCCAGCACCTTGCGCGCCGTCATCGCCGGCACGTCGAAGTTGTTGTAGCCCACGGCCATGTTGGCGCAGACCTTCAGCTCCGGGCAGGCCGCCAGCACCTCGGCGTCGATGCGCTCGGTGCCGGTGGTGAAGGCGCCGGCCTTGCCGCGCAGCCGCGCGGCCAGGTCCTGCTTGCTCCAGACCTGGTCGGCCTGGTTGTGCTCCACCTCGAAGTGCTGCTCGAGGCGGGCCAGGGTTTCCGGGAACACGGCCCGGGCGACGAGGATGCGGGGTTTACTCATTTGAACCAGACGAAGGTCATGACGACGAACAGCGGGACCAGGATGCCGACGGACCACAGCATGTAGCCGAAGAAGCTTGGCATTTTGACACCGCGGTCCTCCGCGATCGCCTTGACCATCAGGTTGGGCGCGTTGCCGATGTAGCTGTTGGCGCCCATGAACACCGAGCCGGCGGAGATGGCAGCGAGCACGGGCGCGAGCTGCGTCATGAGCACTTTCGCATCACCGCCCGCGGTATTGAAGAACACGAGGTAGGTCGGCGCGTTGTCGAGGAAGGAGCTCAGCACGCCACTCGCCCAGAAGTACATGGCCGGATCGGGCGTGCCGTCGGGCCGCGTGACCGCCGCGATGACCGCGCCGAACGGCCCCTCCAGTCCGGCGCGCAGCATGGCGATCACCGGGATGATGGTGATGAAGATGCCGGCGAACAGCTTGGCCACTTCCTGCATGGGGCCCCAGGAGAACTGGTTGTCCCCGTGCACCTTGGACGGCGTGATGCGCAGCGACACGATGGTCACGACGATCAGTCCGAGGTCGCGCAGCAAGCCCGGAAGGCCGACCTCGGTGCCGAACACGTTGAAGACGACGGAGGACTTCCATGTCCCGCTCATCAGGACCAGGGCGATGACGACGCCCAACAGCCAGAAGTTGCGGGCGCCGTCGAAGCCGATCCCGCGCGTGTCCGGGGTCGGGTCGCGCGGCTGGATCTCCTCACGCCGGTGGTAGAAGAACCAGTCGAGCGCATAGAAGATCAGCAGCAACGAACCCACCATGAACAGCGTCTCGGGGAAGATGTGGCGCACCGTCCAGAAGAAGTCCACGCCCTTCAGGAAGCCCAGGAACAGCGGCGGGTCGCCCAGCGGCGTGAGCGAGCCGCCCGCGTTGGACACGATGAAGATGAAGAAGATTACCGTGTGCGCCGTGTGCTTGCGGTTGTCGTTGGCGCGGATCAGGGGGCGGATCAGCAGCATCGATGCCCCGGTGGTCCCCATGAAGCTGGCCAGCACCGCGCCTATGGCGAGGATCGCGGTGTTCAGCCCCGGACTGCCGTGCAGGTTGCCACGAATGAAGATGCCGCCGGCCACCGTGAACAGCGCCGTCAGCAGGATGACGAACGGAAGGTACTCGGCGACAGCAGCGTGGACGACGGCCTCGCCCGCAGCCGATGCGCCGAACATGGCGGCAAACGGCACCAGGAAGGCCAGGGACCAAGCCGCGGCGATCTTGCCGAAATGGTGGTGCCAGAAGATCGGCGTCAGCAGCGGCATCAGCGCGATCGACAGCAGGATGCCTCCTGGGCCGCCGAGCATAACCAATCGTCGAGCCGCGGACGCCGCGGTAGGCTTGTTCCTACCTGCCGAGCGGAGCGCTTCCTACCGGCTGAGCCAGGCGCGTGGCAGACCATTCAGGGACGATGAACCAGGATCGCATCCAGGGCCGCTGGAAACAGCTCAAGGGCAAGGTCAAGGAGCAATGGGGCCGCCTGACCGAAGACGATCTCGACGTCATCGACGGCCGGCGGGACCAGCTGCTCGGGCGCATCCAGCAGCGCCACGGTCTCGCGAAGGAAGAAGCCGTCCGCCAGGTGAGCGACTGGGAGACCCGGCACCCCGACCACCGCCTGGACCCCACCGACAAGAGCCGCTGATCGCGGCTGCTATTCCACCCAGCGCGTGAAAGAGGCCGCCGCTTCGCGCGGCGTGTGGAAGGTGTTCACCTTCGCCTGCGTGTCGGCGTATCCCAGCGACATGCCGCACACCAGCATCTCGTTCTCGCCCGCGCCCACGTGCGGAAGGATGATGCGGGAAAAACCGTTCCAGGCCGCCTGCGGACAGGTGTGCAGGCCGCGGGCGCGTGCCGCCACCATGACGTTCTGCAGGAACATGCCGTAGTCCATCAGCGAGCCGCGGCCGAGGATGCGGTCGATGGTGAACATCAGGCCGACCGGCGCATCGAAGAAGCGGAAGTTGCGCTGGTGCTGCGCATGCATCCTGTCCTTCTCGCCCTTGGCGATGCCGAGCAGGCCATACAGGCCCCATCCGTTCTCGCGCCGGCGGTCTATGTAAGGCGAGATCCATTTCGTGGGGTAGTAGTCGTATTCCTCCGCGTACTGCGGCGCGAGGGAGGGGTCGGCGTAGAGCGCGTCGTGGGCGGCGCAGACCTTGTCGGCCAGCGCGTCCCGGGTCGCGCCCTGCAGCACGTACACGCGCCACGGCTGGATGTTGGTGCCCGAGGGCGAACGCGCCGCCACTTCGAGGATGTCCAGGACGGTTTCGCGCGGCACTTCGCGCTCGCGCAGGAACGCACGGCACGAAAAGCGGCTCGTGATCGCGTCGTCGACGCTGGCGGGATCCGCCACGACGGTCGCCACTTGCGAAGCATTCAAAGCAGGGCCTCCAGGACTTTCTTCAGGGGAGCGGGGACGGCGGTCGGACGGCGCGTGGCGCGGTCCACGTAGACATGGACGAAGTGGCCCTTGGCCACCGTGAGCGGCTCGCCCTGGAGGAACAGGCCCACCTCGTAGCGCACGCTGGAATGGCCGAGGCGCGCGACCCGCAGCCCGGCTTCGACCACTTGCGGGAACTCCACCGGCGCGAAGTAATTGCACTGCGTCTCGATCACCAGGCCGATCGTTGCGCCCTGGTGGATGTCCAGGACGCCCTGCTCGATGAGGTGCGCGTTGACGGCGGTGTCGAACCAGCTGTAGTACACGACGTTGTTGACGTGGCCGTAGGCGTCGTTGTCCATCCAGCGGGTGCCGATGGTGCGAAAGGCCTTGTAGCCGGCACGGCCCTCGGGCTGGGGCTTCTCGTTGGCGGGAGCGCTCATCGCGGCCGATTGTGCCAGCGGGCCGCATAGCCGACCGCGGCCGCGAAGGTGTTGATCTGCACCTGCACGGTGTCCTCCATGCGGTGGCCGTAGCCACCCGCCATGGCAAACGCGAGCGGCACGCCGCGCTGCCACGCCCAGTCGAACACGCGCCGGTCGCGCGCTTCGAGACCGTCCCACGTGAGCTTCAGCCGGCCGAGGCGGTCGCCCTCGTGCGGGTCGGCGCCCGCGAGGTAGATCACCAGGCCGGGATCGAATCGGTGCGCCAGTTCCTCCAGTGCGCGCTCCAGCGCGTGCAGGTAGGCCTGGTCACCCGTGCCATCCGGCAGGTCCACGTCCAGGTCGCTCGCTTCCTTGCGGAACGGGAAGTTCTTCTGCCCGTGCAGGGACAAGGTGAAGACGCCGGCATCCCCCTGGAAGATGCGGGCGGTGCCGTTGCCCTGGTGCACGTCGAGGTCGACGATCGCCACTTTCAGGGCCGTGCGGCTGCGACGCGCGTGCTCGGCCTGCATGAGCCGCGTTGCGACTGCCGCGTCGTTGAAGACGCAGAAGCCGCCGCCCTTGTCCGCATAGGCGTGGTGGGTGCCGCCGGCGATGTTGGCCGCGATCCCGTCACGGAAAGCCGCGCGGCAGGCGGAGACAGTCGCGCCGACCGAGCGCCGGGCCCGGTCGGCCATCGCCAGGCTCCAGGGGAACCCGATTTCCCGCATCACCTTCGGATCGACCGTGCCGTCGCTGATCGCCTGGATGTAGGCCGGGGTGTGGACCAGCGCGAGCTCGCCGTCCGTGGCGGGCTCGGCCTGCATGAGCTGGATGGAGGGCAGCTCGGCCGCCAGGCGGTCCCGCAGCAGCTGGTACTTGCCCATCGGGAACCGGTGCCCCGGCGGCAGGGGCAGCACGAACTGGGTGGCATAGAACACCTGCATGGCGCCATTGTCCGGGCACCGCCGGCGGGCCATTTCTAGGGAGGCGCCACCACTTTGCTGCGCCGCAACAAAAAACGCTTGCAATGCGGCCTGACGGCCCTATACTTCTACCCATGCTGCACTGCAACATGGCCCGACCCGGTTGAAGCGCACGCGACGAAGACCACCCTCAACCCGATCCGGAGAATCCCATATGCTGACCGCTGAACAAATCCTGGCCGCCCAGAAAGCCAACGTCGAAACCCTGTTCGGCCTGACCTCCAAGGCCTTCGAAGGCGTCGAGAAGCTCATCGAGCTGAACGTCACCGCCTCCAAGCTGGCCCTGCAGGAAGCCGCCGAATCCACCCAGTCCGCCCTGG
>JAJNBO010000351.1 GCA_021156245.1 Ramlibacter sp.
CTACCCGTACCTGAAGATCACCGGCTCGCCCGACAAGACCGGTTTCACCAGCGGCCGCGGTGGCGCACCGTCGGCCGCGGTGTTCCCCCGCGTGGCGTACTACCGTGGCAGCGTAGACCGCAAGCACCGGTACTTCGGCCCTTATCCAAGCGCCTGGGCGGTGAAGGAGTCGATCCAGCTGCTTCAGAAGGTGTTCCGCCTGCGCACCTGCGAAGACACGGTGTTCGCCAACCGCACGCGGCCGTGCCTGCTGTACCAGATCAAGCGGTGCTCGGGCCCGTGCGTGAACCTGGTCGCTCCTGATGACTACCACCGCGACGTGCTGAACGCCGAGGCCTTCCTGCGCGGCGACACGCAGTCGGTGCTGCAGGCGCTGGAGCAGCGGATGATGGCCCACGCCGAGAAGCTGGAGTTCGAGCAGGCCGCCGAACTGCGCAACCAGATGGGCGCGCTGTCCAAGGTGCTGCACCAGCAGTCGGTGGAAACCGCGTCCGACAAGGACGTCGACATCCTGGCCGTGCAGGTGCAGGGCGGCAAGGCTTGCGTGAACCTGGCGATGGTCCGCGGCGGCCGGCACCTGGGCGACCGCGCCTACTTTCCCAGCCACGTAGAGGACGCGACCGCGGTGCAGGAGTTCGACGACGCGGCCGACGCGGTCAGCGCACAGCCGGTGGAGGTGCAGGTGCTGGAAGCGTTCATCGCCCAGCACTACCTGGGCGTGCCCGTGCCCTCCGCCCTGATCACCAGCCATCCGGTGGCGGACGAACTGTGCGAGGCGCTCTCCGTGCAGGCGGGCGTGCGCATCGCGGCGGTCCACAACCCGCGCGGCCAGCGCCGGCTCTGGCTGGAGATGGCGCAGAAGAACGCGCAGCTCCAGCTCGCCCGCCTGCTGGCGGAGGAAGGCTCGCAGCAGGCGCGCACCCGCGCGCTGGTGGAAGCGCTGGACTTGGCGCCGGACCACCTGGACACCTTCCGCGTGGAGTGCTTCGACATCTCGCACACGGCGGGCGAGGCGACGCAGGCGTCCTGCGTGGTGTTCCATCACCACCAGATGCAGAACCGCGAATACCGCCGCTACAACATCGACGACATCACGCCCGGCGATGACTATGCGGCCATGCGGCAGGTGCTGACGCGCCGCTACGCCAAGCTGGCGCAGGCCGGTCGGGACACCCCGGATGCGACGCCGGCGGAGGAGCCGGTGGTGGAGGGCGCGGAAGCCGGCGAGGCGGTGGAAGTGGACATCGCCGCCGATGCGACGCCGGCGGCCGCGAACGAAGCCGCGGCGGAACCTGCCGCCGAAGCCGCGCCGAAGCGCGAAAAGGTGGGCGGCGGTGGCAGCGCCCAGCGGCTGCCGGACCTGGTGCTGGTCGACGGCGGCCGTGGCCAGGTGAGCATGGCGCGCGAAGTGTTCGCCGAGCTCGGGCTGGACCTGTCGGTGATCGTGGGCGTCGAGAAGGGCGAAGGCCGCAAGGTGGGCCTGGAAGAACTGGTGTTCGCCGACGGCCGCGAGAAGGTCTACCTGGGGCGGGAATCCGCCGCGTTGATGCTCATCGCGCAGATCCGCGACGAGGCCCACCGCTTCGCCATCACCGGCATGCGGGCGCGCCGCGCCCGGGTGCGCGTGGGCGGCAGCCAGCTGGAGGAGATCCCCGGCGTGGGCGCCAAGAAGCGGGCGCGCCTGCTGCAACGCTTCGGCGGCGTCCGTGGCGTCGCGGCGGCCAGCGTGGAGGACATCGCCACGGTCGAAGGCATCTCGCACGAGCTGGCGGAAGAGATTTATCGCGCGCTGCATTGAAGTTTGTCATCCCCGCGGAGGCGGGGATCCAGGGCTTCCCTGAATCCGGCAGCCCTGGATTCCCGCCTGCGCGGGAATGACGAAGCTCTCATGCACAATCCCCCCATGTTCTTCACGGTCCCGACGCTCCTCACCTGGACGCGCATCATCGCCATCCCGTTGCTGGTGGGGGTGTTCGAGCTGGGACTGGAGCAGAGGCTGCAGAACCTGGTGGCCACCGTGATGTTCGTGGTGTTCGCCGCGACCGACTGGCTCGACGGCTACCTGGCGCGCAAGTTGAACCAGACGTCCTCGTTCGGCGCCTTCCTCGATCCGGTGGCCGACAAGTTCCTGGTCTGCGCCTCGCTGCTGGTCCTGGTCCACCTGCAGCGGGTGGACGTGTTCGTCGCGCTGATCATCATCGGCCGCGAAATCGCGATCTCCGCGCTGCGCGAATGGATGGCGCAGCTCGGCGCGTCCAAGAGCGTCGCCGTCCACATGCTGGGCAAGGTGAAGACCACCGTGCAGATGGTCGCGATCCCCTTCCTGCTGTTCCATGGCACGCTGTTCGGGGTGATCGACACCAACCGCTGGGGTCGCTGGCTGATCTGGCTGTCCGCGATCCTGACCGTCTGGTCGATGATCTACTACCTGCAGAAGGCGCTGCCGGAAATCCGTCGCCGCGTGAAGAAGTAGATGGCCGAATCGCTCCGGCCCGGCCCCTGGATCCGGGCCATGCCCGCCGTGTTCGTGCTGATCTGGAGCACCGGCTTCATCGTCGCGCGCTACGGCATGCCCCATGCCCCGCCATTCAAGTTCCTGGCGCTGCGCTATGTCCTCTCCGTTGCCGCGTTCCTGTTCTGGGCGCTCGCCGCGCGCGCCGCCTGGCCGCGCGACCGGGCACAGGCCTGGCATCTCTGCGTCACCGGTGTCCTGATGCACGCCGGCTACCTCGGCGGCGTCTGGGCCGCGGTGAAGCTGGGCATGGGTGCCGGGCTCGCGGCGTTGCTCGTCGGACTGCAGCCGGTGCTCACCGCGATCTGGGTGTCGTCGCGCGGCGGAGAAGTCGGCGCGCGCCAGTGGGGCGGCCTGGCCCTCGGGCTTGCCGGCCTGGTGCTGGTCGTCTGGCAGAAACTGGGGCTGGGCGAAGTCGGCCCGCTGAACCTCGCGTGCGCGGGCGTCGCGCTGCTCGCGATCACGGCGGGCACGCTGTACCAGAAGCGCTTTGTCGCGCCGTGCGACGTACGCACGGCCAACCTCGTGCAGCTCGCGGCCGCCTTCCTGGTGACCCTGCCGCTGGCGCTGCTCGAAACCGAAGCCATGCGCTGGGTGCTGCCCGACGGCCGCGTGAACGGTGAACTGGCGGGCGCGATCGCCTGGTCCGTGTTCGGCCTCACGCTGGGCGGCAGCTCGCTGCTGTACCTGCTGATCCAGCGCGGCGCGGCGACGAGCGTCACCAGCCTGATGTACCTCGTGCCTCCGACCACGGCGCTGATGGCCTGGATGCTGTTCAACGAGCCGATCACGCCGCTCATCGTCGCGGGCATGGCGCTCACCGCGGTGGGCGTGAGCCTGGTGGTGCGGCAGAAGGGTTGAATCCCCATGCTCGAAGGCTTCGAAATCCTGCGGATGGCGCGTGACGGCGTGGCGCTGCACGTGCGGCGCGCGGGGCAGGGGGCGCCGCTCCTCCTGTTGCACGGCCACCCGCAGACGCATGCCATGTGGCACCGCGTCGCGCCGCAACTTGCGCAGCGCTTCTCGGTGGTGCTGATGGACCTGCGGGGCTACGGCGACTCCGGGCGGCCGCAAGCCGGCGAAGCCTCCATGGCGTATTCGAAACGCGAGATGGCCCGCGACGCGGTGCACGTCATGCGCGAGCTGGGGCACACCCGCTTCCAGGTGCTGGCGCACGATCGCGGCGCGCGCGTCGCGCACCGGCT
>JAJNBO010000352.1 GCA_021156245.1 Ramlibacter sp.
TTGGCGCCCAAGGCACGCACGTCGAAGCCGAACACGCTGTACTTGAACACGGCCCAGAGCGCGAGCGCCAGCGCCGCCGCGCCCAGCAGGCCCGTGTGCACGCGCGTGCCCTGGATCAGCTTGCCGAGTTCGAGCTGTCCCTGGAGGGACACGCTTTGCGGCCAGCCCATCGCGGTCGGGTCCTTCATCGGGCCGTCGAGCAGGGCGGAGACGCCGAGCAGCACGATGAAATTGAGCAGCAGCGTGGTGACCACTTCGTCGACCCCCAGTTTTGCCTTCAGCAGCGCGGGGCCGAGCAGCAACAGGGCGCCTGCCACAGCCGCTGCCAGGAACATCAGCACCATCAGCACCGGTGCCGGCGCGGCGAAGCCCTCGCCGCCGTGCATGCCGCCTACGGCGACCGCGGCGAGCGCGCCCGCATAGAGCTGGCCTTCCGCGCCGATGTTGAACAGGCGAGCCTTGAAGGCGACCGCGGCCGCCAGGCCCGTCAGGATCAGGGGTGTCGCGCGCGTCAGCGTTTCGGTCCACGCGAACACCGACCCGAAGCCGCCGCGGACCAGCGCGGCCCATGTCGGCGCGACGGGTACGCCGGCCCAGAGCACGAGGAGGGAGCTGACGAGGAGGGTGAAGGCGATCGCGCCCACGGGCGCCAGGGCCGTGGCGACGGGGGAGACTTGCTGGCGTTTCTCCAGCCTCATGGCGCCCCAGCCATGGCCAGGCCGATCGATTCGCGTGTCCACTCGCCGGCTGCGCGCGCCGGTGTGAGCCTTCCCGCGTGCATTACGGCGATGCGGTCGCCCAGCGCCAGCACTTCGTCGAGGTCGTCCGAAATCAGGAGCACGGCCGCGCCGGCATCGCGTGCATGCAGCAACTGCTGCTGGACATACGCGACGGCGCCGACGTCCAGGCCCCAGGTGGGCTGGTGCGCCACGATCAGGCGCGGTGAGCTGCCGTCCGGCGCCAGCAGGGCGCGGCCCAGGATCAGCTTCTGCATGTTGCCGCCGGACAGCGAGCGGGCCGGCGTGTCCAGGCCGGCGCCGCGCACGTCGAAGGCCTGCTCGATCGCGCGCGCATGCGCACGGGCGGCCGAGCGGCGAATCCACGGACCGCGGCGGAACGCAGGAGTGCGGATCCGCTCCGCCACCGCGTTCTCCCAGACCGGCAGGTCGCCGATGACGCCGGTGCCGTGCCGGTCTTCCGGTATGCGGGCGATGCCGGCGGCGGGTATCCGCAGCTCTCCGGAGGACGGAGCACGCATGGGCGACAGGAGCTCCGCCAGCGCCAGTTGCCCGTTGCCGGACACGCCGGCGATCGCCGTGATCTCGCCGCTTCGCAATTCGAGGTTCACGCGCTCCAGCCGCTCGCGGCCACTGCCGGTGCTGACCTCTCGCAGCACGCAGACGGCTTCGCCTGGCGCAGCGGCGGCTCCCCGCGTCGGCAGGGCGACATCTTGTCCGACCATCCAGCGAGCGAGTTCCCGGGCGCTCGTGTCGGCCGCGCGAGCCTCGGCCACGCGGCGACCGCCCCTCAGCACGACCACGCGGTCGGCCACGCGCATCACCTCGGCCAGCTTGTGGCTGATGAAGATCACGGACAAGCCCTGCCGCACCAGGTCCGCGAGCGTGGCGAACAGCGACTCGCTTTCCTGCGGCGTCAGCACCGCGGTCGGCTCGTCCAGAATCAGGATGCGCGCACCGCGGTACAGCGCCTTGAGGATCTCCACGCGCTGGCGCTCCCCGACGGAGAGCGCGGCCACTTGCGCGTCGGGCGAGACCTGCAAGCCGAAGCGCTGCGCCACGTCCAGCAACTTCGTGCGGGCGGCGGCGCGCCGGCTGAAGGGGCGCCAGAGCGGCTCGGTGCCGAGCAGCACGTTGTCCAGCACGCTCAGGTTGTCGGCGAGTGTGAAGTGCTGGTGCACCATGCCGATGCCCGCATCGAGCGCGGCGCGTGGCTGGCCGAGGGGCAGCGCGCGGCCGAACGCCTCGATGCGGCCGGCGTCGGGTGTGTAGTGGCCGAACAGGATGGAGACCAGCGTGGACTTGCCCGCGCCGTTCTCCCCGAGCAGCGCCAGCACCTCGCCGCAGCCCAGCTCCAGCGAGATCGCATCGTTGGCCACCAGGGCGCCGAAGCGCTTGGTGATGCCCTCCATCCGCAGCACGGGGGCTGCAGACGTCATCGCGGCGGCCTTACTTCGCGGTGGACTTGGGCTGGCTGTCGTCCACCTTCACGGTGAACTTGCCTTCCTGGATCGCCTTTTCCTTGGCGCGGACCTTGGCGACGATGTCGGCAGGAATCTTCTTCTCGAAAGTGCCCAGCGGCGCGAGTTCGGAGCCCTTGAACTTCATCATGGAGTACTGGCCGTAGTCTTCGGCGGCGAACTTGCCGTCCTTGACCATCTTCAGCGCGCGGTCGATCGTCGGCTCCATGTTCCACAGCGCCGACGTGACCACCGTGTCCGGGTACTTGTCCTGGGTGTTGATCACGTTGCCGACGGCCAGCTTGCCGCGCTCCTTGGCGGCGTCCGACACGCCGAAGCGCTCCGCATACAGCACGTCGGCTCCCTTGTCGACCATCGCGAAGGCGGCTTCCTTGGCCTTCGGCGGATCGAACCAGCTGTTGATGAAGGTGACGGTGAACTCCACCTTGGGGTTGGTTTCCTTCGCGCCGGCCATGAAGGCATGCATCAGGCGGTTGACCTCGGGGATCGGGAAGCCGCCGACCATGCCGATCTTGTTGGACTTGGTCATGCCGCCGGCGATCATGCCGGTGAGGTAGGCCGGTTCCTGGATGTAGTTGTCGAACACGCTGAAGTTCGGCGCCTGCGGCTTGCCCGACGAGCCCATGAGGAAGGCCACCTTGGGAAAGTCCTTGGCGACCTTGCGCGCGGCGGCCTCGACCGCGAAGGACTCGCCGATGATCAGCTGGTTGCCGCCCGTGGCGTATTCGCGCAGCACCCGCTCGTAGTCCGCGTTCGCCACGTTCTCGCTGGCCTTGTACTCGATCTCGCCGCGCGACTCGGCGGCCTTGAGCGCCTTGTGGATGCGGCTCACCCACTGCTGCTCGAAGGGCACGGTGTAGACGGCGGCGACCTTGGTCTTCGCCTGCGCGAGCGCCAGGCCCGGGGAGGTGGCGGCGAGCAAGGCGGCGAGGGCGAGCAGGTGACGGCGGGTGGGGATCATGGTGTGGCTTCTCCAGGTTGTATGTCGCGCAGGATGCAAGCGTCGTGCCAGTGGCGCGGCGCGGACTACTTCGTGCCGAACATCCGGTCGCCCGCGTCGCCGAGGCCGGGGAGGATGTAGCCGTGTTCGTTGAGCTGCCGGTCGATGGCGGCGGTGTAGATCGGCACGTCGGGGTGTGCCTTTTGCAGCGCGGCCACGCCCTCGGGGCAGGTGAGCAGGCAGACGAACTTGATCGACTTCGGATTCAGTTCCTTCAGGCGCTCGACCGCGGCGATGGCGGAGTTGCCGGTGGCGAGCATCGGGTCCACCACGATGATGTCGCGCTCCTCCACGCTCTGCGGCAGCTTGAAGTAGTACTCCACCGCCATCAGCGTCTTCGGGTCGCGGTACAGGCCGATGTGGCCCACGCGCGCGCCCGGCACCACGCTCAGCATGCCGTCCAGGATGCCGGTGCCGGCGCGCAGGATGGAGACGAACACCAGCTTCTTGCCGTCGATGACCTTGGTCTT
>JAJNBO010000353.1 GCA_021156245.1 Ramlibacter sp.
TTCCGGCGTCGCGGCGTCCCACTTCTGCTGCACGACGATGGGCATCAGGTAGCCGCGCTCCGCGATCTCGATGGCGGGCGCGATCAGGTCACCGAAAGGCAGCTTGCCGTAGCGCTGCGACAGCGCCATCCACAGGCCGACGGCGCCGGGGATGCTCACCGAGTCGATGCCGCGCTTGGGCGGCGTCTTCGCGTCGCCGCCGTACTTCTTCTCGAAGTACTGGGGCGTCCAGCCGGCCGGCGCCGGGCCTGAGCCGTTGATGCCCTGCAATTGCTTGCCGTCCCACAGGATGGCGAAGGCGTCGCTGCCCAGGCCGTTGCTCACCGGCTCGCAGATCATCATCGCGGCGGCCGCGGCGATGGCGGCATCCACGGCATTGCCGCCCTTCCACAGCATGCGCAGGCCCGCCTGGGCCGCCAACGGGTGCGAAGTGGACACCGCGTTGCGCGCGAAGACGGGGATGCGCGTGGTCGGATACGGATTGTGGAAGTCGAAGTTCTTCATCCCCCGATCATAGGAAGCGCTACAGCAAAGCAAAAGCGAATAATGCTTTAGCCATTCGATAGTCCTGCTTTAGGATAGGGGGATGAGCAGCATCCGGCTCCTGAAGACCTTCGTCACCGTCGCGGCGGAAGGATCGTTCGCCGCTGCCGCTTCGCGGGTGGCCCTCACCCAGGCCGCGGTCGGCCAGCAGATGCGCGCGCTCGAGGCCGAGCTGCGCCGGCCGCTGTTCGAGCGGCAGGGCAAATCCGTGGTGTTGACCGAAGCCGGTCGCGCGCTCGTCCCCCAGGCGCGTCGATTGCTGAGCCAGTACGAGCAGATGCTGGCGCCGGCCGAGGATGCGCAGGGCATGGCCGGCACGGTGCACCTGGGCGCAGTGGTCTCCGCCGTCCGGTCGCTCATCCAGGCGACGCTCGCCCTGAAGGAGCGGCACGCGGCGCTCGACCTGCACGTGTCGGCCGCGAAGTCCATCGACCTGATCGCGCGCGTGCAGTCGGGCGAGCTCGATGCGGCCGTCGCCGTGCGCGAGCCGGGCGTCGGCAAGGACCTGGCGTGGACGCCGCTGTACGGCGAGCCGATGGTGCTGCTCGTGCCGCGCAAGTTCGACGAGGCCGACCCGCGCACCGTCCTGCAGCGCCATCCCTTCATCCGCTTCGACCCGGCCCAGCACACCGGGCAGCTGGTGGAGCGGACGCTCAAGCGCCTGCGGGTGAAGCCGCAGGAGTTCCTGGAGCTCAACGCGCTGGAGAGCATCGTGGACCTGGTGCGTTCCGGCCTCGGCGTCAGCGTGGTGCCGCTGCTGCGCGACGCGCGCTGGGCGCAGGACGCGAAGCTGCGCGTGGTCGAGATCCCGAGGGCCGAAGAACGCAAGATGGCGCTGGCGCAGCGGCGCGATTCGCCGAAGGCGGCGATCGTGGCGGCGGTGGCGCGGGAGCTGCTGGACTAGGCCTCCAGCGGCGCCACCGACTGCAAATACAGGTCGCTCGCCCGCGCTGTCATCGGCCCGGGCACGCCGTTGCCGATCACGCGCCCGTCGATCCGCGTCACGGGCGTCACGCCGCCCAGGGTGCCCGTCACGAAGGCTTCATCCGCCGAATACACCTGCGCGAGCGTGAAGTCGCACTCGCGCGCGATGCCGCCGGCCTCCCGCCAGACTTGCGCAACCTTCGCCTGCGTGATGCCCTTGAAGTTGTACAGGCCGGTGGACGTCCACAGCTCCTGGCCACGCACGATGAAGAAGTTGGTCGAGTTGCAGCTGGCGACGAACCCGCGCGGGTCCAGCATCAGCGCCTCGTCGGCCCCGGCATGGATCGCCTGGATCAGCGCCTGGATCAGGTTCAGCCGGCTGTGCGAGTTCAGCCGCAGGTCGAACACGTCGGGCCCGCTGGTGCGGAACGTCGACGTGAAGAGCGACAAGCCCCTGGCACGCGTCTCCGGCTTCGGGGTCTTGTACTCGGCCACGATCACCACCGTGGCCTTGCCGATCACGAAGCGCGGGTCCTGGTTGGGCGTCTTCTTCAGCCCGCGGGTGACCATCAGCCGCAGGTGCGCGCCGTCCTGCATGCCGTTGCGTTGCAGCGTCTGCCAGAGCGCCTGCTTCATCTCCTCGCGCGTCATGCCGATGTCCAGCGCGATGGAGCGGGCGCCTTCGTACAGCCGGTCCATGTGCGCCTCCAGGCTGATCAGGTGGCCGCGCACCAGGCGCAGGCCCTCCCACACTCCGTCGCCCAGCGCGAAGCCGCTGTCGAAGACCGACACCCGTGCTTCATTGCGGGGGAAGAACTCGCCATTGACGTAGACGAGCACGCCGTCGTTGCGCGCGTCGTGCGCGTAACCCTGGGCGCTGGAGTCGGAAGACTGTTTCATGGGACTGCTCAGAAGGTGAATTCGTTGTGGCTGGCCAGGAAGGCCTGCGTGCGCGCCTGCTTCGGGTGCTTCAGCACCTCGTCCGGCGTGCCCGCTTCGTGGATGACGCCGTCGGCGATGAACAGGACGCGATTGGCGTAGTGGTAGGCGAAGCCGATCTCATGCGTGACCAGCAGCATCGTGCGGCCTTCCTGCGCCAGCGCGCGGATCACGCCCAGCACCTCGCCCACCAGCTCCGGGTCGAGCGCGGAAGTCGGCTCGTCGAACAGCAGCAGCTCCGGCTCCATCGCCAGCGCGCGGGCGATCGCCACCCGCTGCTTCTGCCCGCCCGACAGGCGCGACGGATAGTGCTGCGCCTTCTCCGCGAGCCCGACGCGCCGCAGTTGCTCCATCGCGCGCGTCTCGGCTTCGTCGCGCGGCATGCCCCGGACCGTGCGCAGGCCTTCCATCACGTTGGCCAGCGCCGTCATGTGCGGGAACAGGTTGAACTGCTGGAACACCATGCCCACGCGCTGGCGCACCTGGGTGAGTTCCGCCTCCGGATAGACGATCTCGGTGCTGCCGTCGCGCCGCTTGCGCTCGGCGCCGATGGCACGGCCGCCGAGTTCCACGCGCCCCGCCGTGGGCTGCTCCATGAAGTTCAGGCAGCGCAGTAGCGTGCTCTTGCCGGACCCGGACGCCCCCAGGATGGCGATGCGGTCGCCTGGCGCGACATCGAGGTCGATGCCCTTGAGCACGGCGTCGCAGCCGAAGGACTTGTGCAGCCCGGTCACCCGCAGCAAGGGGGAATTGGTGGTCATCTAGTCAGCCCGGCGCAGCCGCCGCTCCAGCGCATACGTCGCCTGCACCAGCGGGTACAGCAGCACGAAGAAGATCAGGGCGACGACGGTGTACGCCTCGATCGGGTTGTAGTTCAGCGAGGCGATCAGCTTGCCCTGCTGCAGCAGCTCCACATAGGCGACGACGGACGCCAGCGTGGACATCTTGAAGATCTCGATGCCGCGATTCGTCAGCGGCGGCAGCATGCGGCGCATCGCCTGCGGCAGGATCACCCGGCGCATCGCCTGGGCGTACGTCATCCCCAGCGCCCGCGCGCCTTCCCACTGCCCGCCCTCGATGGACTGGATGCCGCCACGGTAGATCTCCGCCGAGAAGGCGGCGGAATTCAGCGAGATGCCCAGCGCGGCGGCCATGAGCGGGCTGATCTCGAATGGCGAGATGATCGGGAAGGCGAAATAGAACCAGAGGATCTGCACCAGCACCGGCGTGTTGCGGAAGAACTCCATGAACACGCTGGCCGGGATGTAGAACAGGCGCCGC
>JAJNBO010000354.1 GCA_021156245.1 Ramlibacter sp.
AAGGACGCCCAGGAACTGCTGGCCCTGCAAGCCGCGATGTTCCAGCCCCTGGCCGAGAAGACCGCCGCCTACAGCCGCCACCTGTACGACATCAGCACCGCCACCGGCGCCGAGTTCACCAAGCAGTTCGAAGGCCAGGTCTCCGATGCCCAGAAGAAGTTCCTGGCCGTCGTGGACAACGCCGCCAAGAACGCCCCGGCCGGTTCCGAGACCGCCGTCGCCGTGTTCAAGAGCGCCGTTGCCGCCGGCAACAACGCCCTGGAATCCGTGCAGAAGGCCGTCAAGCAAGCTACCGACGTGGCCGAAGCCAACTTCAACGCGGTCGCCAGCACCGCCGTGAACGCTTCCAAGACGACCGGCAAGGCCAAGCGCACCGCTTAAAGACAGGGACACTCCTGCCCATCGGGCGGGAGACTGAAAAGTTGTCTCCTCGGGTCCTTCGACACCCCCACGGGTTCAGGGATCCAGTTCAGCCGCCAGTGGCGACACTGGCGGCTTTTTTATGGCCCGGTCGACGCGGCATTTCGACTGAGAATGATTCGCGTTTGACTTATCATCGGCGGTTTCGAGATCCAGACCGTCCCTGAAAGGAACCTCCCGATGATCGCCAAGGCCGCAGGCATCGCGACGCTGCTCGTCGCTGTCGCCACCTCCGTCGCCGCGCAGGAGCAGGTGCTGAACCTGTACTCCGCCCGCCACTACTCCACGGACGAGGCGCTGTACAACAACTTCACCAAGGCCACCGGCATCAGGATCCAGCGCGTGGACGCCGACGACGCCGGCATCCTGGCCCGCTTGAAGGCCGAGGGCGCCGCCTCGCCTGCGGACGTGATCCTGCTCGTCGACGCAGCGCGCCTGTACAAGGGCGACGCGGACGGCCTGTTCCGCCCGGTCAAGTCCAAGGTGCTGGACGATGCGATCCCCGCGCAGTACCGCGCCGCCCCCTCCGCGGACGGCACCACCTGGTACGGCTTCTCCACGCGCGCGCGCATCGTGGTGTACGACAAGGCCCGGGTCAAGCGCGAGGACGTGGACACCTACGAGGAACTCGCCGACGCCAAGAACAAGGGCAAGGTGTGCCTGCGTTCGGGCTCGCATCCCTACAACCTGTCGCTGTTCGGCGCCGTGACCGAGCACCTGGGCGAGCAGAAGGCCGAAGCCTGGCTCAAGGGCATCGTCGACAACATGGCGCGCGCGCCGAAAGGTGGCGACACGGACCAGATCAAGGCCGTGGGCTCGGGCGAGTGCCAGGTCGCGGTGACCAACAGCTACTACGTCGCCCGCCTGCTGCGCAGCGACAAGGCCGAAGACAAGGCGCTGATGGAGAAGGTCGCCGTGGTGTTCCCGAACCAGCAGACCTGGGGCACGCACCTCAACATCGCCGGCGGCGCCGTGGCGAAGAACAGCAAGAACACGGCCAACGCGGTCAAGTTCCTCGAGTACCTGGCCAGCGCCGAAGCGCAGAACTACTTCGCCAACGGCAACAACGAGTGGCCCACGGCCAAGGGCGTGAAGGTGAACAACCCCGCGCTGCAGGCCATGAGCGGCGGCGGCGACTTCAAGGCCGAAACGATCCCGCTGGCGGCGGTCGGCGCGAACACCGTGAAGGTGCAGCAGATGCTGGATCGCGTGGGCTTCAAATGACGTGCGTGTAGCGCCGCGTTGCGGCGCGCATCAAGTCGTCCCCGCGCAGGCGGGGATCCAGAGAGCCCGCGAAAGCGGGCCTTTCATTTGGACGCCCTGGATCCCCGCCTTCGCGGGGACGACGTCCAAGTGCCCGATAATTGACGTTTACGTCAACGGCATCGCAGGAGCAAGCAATGGACATCAAGGGCAAGGTCTTCATCGTCACCGGCGGCGCATCGGGCCTCGGCGAAGGCACCGCGCGCATGCTGGCGGCCAGCGGCGGCAAGGTCGTCATCGCCGACATGCAGGTGGAGAAGGGCGAACAGGTCGCCAAGGACATCGGCGGCACCTTCGTGAAGTGCGACGTGAGCCAGGAGGCCGACGGCCAGGCCGTCGTGGCCAAGGCGGTGTCGCAGGGCAAGCTGATGGGCCTCGTCAACTGCGCCGGCATCGCTCCCGCGGAGAAGACGGTCGGCAAGAACGGCGCGCACAACCTGGCGCTGTACACCAAGACCATCATGGTCAACCTGGTCGGCTCGTTCAACATGATCCGCCTCTCGGCCGAAGCCATGGGCAAGAACGAACCAGAGTCCACGGGCGAGCGGGGCTGCATGATCTCCACCGCCTCCGTGGCGGCCTACGACGGCCAGATCGGCCAGGCCGCATACAGCGCCTCCAAGGGCGGCGTGGTCGGCATGACGCTGCCCATCGCGCGCGACCTCGCCCGCAACGGCATCCGCAACATGACGATCGCGCCCGGCATCTTCGGCACGCCCATGCTGTTCGGCATGCCCAAGGAAGTGCAGGACGCGCTGGCCGCCAGCGTCCCCTTCCCATCGCGCCTGGGCACGCCCGAGGACTACGCCAAGCTGGCCAGGCACATCTTCGAGAACGACATGCTCAATGGCGAGGTGATCCGCCTCGACGGCGCCATCCGCCTCGCGCCGCGGTAATCCTTCCGCAGGACGGCGGCGACGGCCTATAGTCCCGGGCTCCACCACTGGGTTTCGGAGAACACCGATGCGTCGCCCCGTCCTCTCCTGGCTGGCAGCCGCCAGCCTGCTCGCCGCCTGCGCCAGCACCCCTTCCAACTTCACCTACTCGGTCCCGCAGCAGCCCGAAGCCGCCTCCGGCTTCACGGCCAAGCCGGGCTGGGCCACGTCGAAGTTCGCGGTCGCCGCGGCCAACCCGCTGGCGACCGACGCCGGCTACCAGGTGCTCAAGGCGGGCGGGTCGGCGGTGGACGCCGCGATCGCGGTCCAGATGGTGCTGACGCTGGTGGAGCCGCAGTCCAGCGGCATCGGCGGCGGCGCGTTCCTGCTGCATTCCAACGGGCGCGAGGTCGAGGCCTTCGACGGCCGCGAAACGGCGCCTGCGGCGGCGGACGAACGCCTGTTCCTCGCGGCCGACGGCAAGCCCCTGCCCTTCGCCGAAGCCGTCGTCGGCGGCCGCTCCGTCGGCGTGCCGGGCACGGTGCGCCTGCTCGAGATGGCGCATCGCCAGCACGGCAAGCTGCCGTGGGCCACGCTCTTCCAGCCCGCGATCACGCTCGCGGAAAACGGATTCCGGGTCAGCCCGCGGCTGCACACCCTGGCGCGCGCCGATGCGCACCTGAAGAAGGATCCCACCGCGGCGGCCTATTTCTTCCAGTCCGACGGCGAGCCGCTCCCCGTCGGCACCACGCTGCGCAATCCCGAGCTGGCGGCCGTGCTGCGCCGCATCTCGCGCGAAGGCTCCGCGGCTTTCTACCAGGGCGAGATCGCGCAGGCGATCGTCGACAAGGTGCAGAAGCATCCGACCAATCCCGGACGCATCACGATGACGGACCTCGCCGCCTACCAGCCGAAGAAGCGCGCGCCGATCTGCCACGACTATCGCGCGCAGTCGCGTGACTACCGGATCTGCGGCTTCCCGCCCCCGAGCTCCGGCGCCATCGCGGTCGGCCAGATCCTGGGCATCCTGGCCCACACCAACGCCGCGTCGTTGCCCCTGCAGAACGGCCTGCCCTCCGCCGAGTGGCTGCACCTGTACACCGAAGCGGGCCGCATGGCGTT
>JAJNBO010000355.1 GCA_021156245.1 Ramlibacter sp.
CGGAACTGCGGCCCTACGTGCGATCTGCGGCATGCAGAACCCGACGATTATAGCCCGTCCCCGTCATCCCCGCGCAGGCGGGGATCCAAGACTCCCGGAGCGGGTGCATGGAAGCCCTGGGTTCCCGCCTCCGCGGGAACGACGGACTGCTACCGGGCCAGCCAGGTGGCCAGCCGGTCGACGCCCTGCCTCAGCCGGGACAGGTCCTTGGAGGCGAAGCACCAGCGCAGCCAGCCTTGCGCCTCGGCAGCAAAGGCATTGCCCGGCGCGAGGCCGATCCCCGCCTCGGCCACCAGCTGCTTGGCGAGCGCCAGCGAGTCGCCGCCATGCCCGCTGAGCTTGAAGAAGGCGTACATGCCGCCCTTGGCGGGCATGACCTCCACCTGCGGCAGCGCCTGCAGCAGCGGCACCAGTGTGTCCCGGCAGGTCTTGAGGTGCGCCACGACCCTAGGCGTCACTTCGGCGGTGCGGCCGATCGCCTGGATAGCCGCGCGCTGCGTGAACACGGGTGCGCACGAGGTGTTGAACTCGATCAGCTTGCCCATGTGGTGAGTCATCGCTGGCGGCATCACCAGCCAGCCCATGCGCCAGCCCGTCATCAGGAAGCTCTTCGAGAAGCTGTGGGCGATGACCAGCCGGTCGTCCGGCTGCGCCACGTCCAGGAAGCTCGGCGCGCACCCGTTCGGCGTCGCTTCGTAGTACAGCCGCTCGTACACCTCGTCCGCCAGGATCCAGGTGCCGGTCTTGCGGCAGAGCGCGAGGATGGCCTGCTGCTCGTCGCGCGAGAGCGTCCAGCCGGTGGGGTTGTTCGGGGCGTTGACGATCAGCAGCCGCGTGGCGGGCGTGATGGCGTCCAGCAGGCGCTGCAGCTCCAGCCCCCAGGCGCCGTCGCGGGGCGTCAGCGACACGGTCTTCAGCTTCGCGCCCATGATCAGCGCCTGCGCCGGCAGGTTGGGCCAGACGGGCGTGACGGCCACGACCTCGTCCCCGGCATCCACGATGGCCTGGCAGGCCAGCATCAGCGCGTTGACGCCGCCCGAGGTGACGGCGATGCGTCCCGCACCCACCGGGCCGTGCAGCTTCGACGTGTAGGCGGAGATGGCCTCGCGCAGCTCGGGCAGCCCGAGGTTGTGGGTGTAGAAGGTTTCGCCCTTCTGCAGGGACGCGATGGCGGCCTCGCGGATGAAGTCGGGCGTGACCTCGTCGCTTTCCCCGAACCAGAACGGCAGCACGTCGCTGCGCCCCATGCCGGCGTTGGCGACTTCACGGATCTTGGATTCTTCGAGGTTGAGGACGGTTTGGCGCATGAAAGGAATTTTCGACGATTCTCGCAGGCGACGCTGGATGCGGGAACCGGACGCAAAGGGCGCAAAGGTTACGCAAAGGACGCGAAAGAAAACCAGAAAAAGGTTATGGATGTCCTTTTGCGTCCTTTGCGTATCTTTGCGCCCTTTGCGTCCGGCCGTCCGATTTCAAGATCTATGCAGGCCGCACCATGCGACAGGAGTGCGGCATCTCCGCCTGGCTTGGCGTGATCTGGCGCACGACGCGGAAGCCGTAGCCGGAGCCTTCCACGTCGAAGGGCACGCCCGGTGTGCCCTGGCGATCCATCACGCCGACGGCCAGGGATTGCTGGAACTGGTGGTCCGCCGCGCGCATGCGGCCGGTCTGGCCGGCGAAGGTGACGCTCACCTGCTCCAGCGCCGTCGCCAGTGCGACCGCCTCCGTGCCGCCCGCGCGCTCGATCGCCTGAGCGAGCGACTCGACCAGCAGCTGCAGGCGCATGTGCACGTAGTCGTCCGCGGGGCGCGGGAAACGCTGGCGGAACGAGCGATAGAACGCCTCGCTCTCCGGCGTCGGCAGGTTCGGCAGCCAGTCCGCCACGGCCACCACCTTGCCGATGCCTGCCTCGCCGATCGCCGCCGGGGCGCCGAGCGCGTTGCCATAGAAGGTGAAGAAGCGGCCTTCGAAGCCGACGTCGCGCGCCGCCTTCACCAGCAGCGTCAGGTCGTTGCTGAAATTGCCCGTGATCACCGCGTCGGCGCCGCTGGCCTTGATCTTGGTCGCGTAAGGCGCAAAGTCCTTGATGCGCAGCAAGGGATGCAGCTCCTCGCCCACGACCTGTACGTCCGGACGCTGGGCGCCGAGCTGCCGGCGCGCCTCGCGCTGCACGGCCTGGCCGAAGCTGTAGTCGGGGTTGATGAGGTAGGCGGCCTGGACGTCCCGGTCCGCGCGCACCACCGACATCAGCGCCGCCATGCGCATGTCCGCATGCGCGTCGAAGCGGAAATGCCAGAAGCTGCACTTCTCGTTGGTGAGGATCGGGTCCACCGCGGAGTAGTTCAGGAACACGACACGGCGCTGCGGCTCGCGCTCGTTGTGCCGGTTGATCGCCTCGATCAGCGCAGCCGCCACCGCCGACGAATTGCCTTGCAGGATGACGCGGGCGCCGTCGTCGACGGCCGAACGCAGGGCGGACAGCGCCTCCTCGATCTGGCCCTTGCTGTCGTAGCGATCGAGCTGCAGCGCACGCGCGCCATCGCGGGTGCGCACGCCACCGCGCTGGTTGACCCGCTCCACCGCCCACACCAGGTTGCGGAACACCGCCTCGCCGCCGTTGGCGTTGCCGCCCGACAGGCCTTCGATCATCGCCAGCTTGAGGGGCGCGGCGGACTGCGCGTGCGCGAAGGCGGGAAGAAATGCAGACGCTGCCAGCGATTTCAAGACCGCGCGGCGCGATTTATTCATGCGAGGGAATCCCTTGAAAAGAGCGGCCGGGCGCGCAGATGGGGACCAGGCGGCGATCGTTGTGAAAGCCGCGCAGTGTAAGGGACCGCGAGGCACCGATCGTGCCGCGTCCCACCCGCTTTCAGACAGGAGTTATCGCCATGTTTTTCGCACCCGCCGTTCGCACCCGTTCCTATGTTCCCGCCCGCGGTGTCGACCGCAGCTTCGAGCGCTTCCTGAACGAGGCCTTCTTCGCCCCGGTCGCCGGCGGCGTGAAGGTGGAGCAGGACGAGCAAGCCTGGACCGTCACCCTCGACGTGCCCGGCATCAGCCGTGAGCAGCTGACCATCGACGTCGACGGCGCCGTCGTCCGCGTGAAGACCGTGGCCGACGCGCCGCGCCACTATCAGGCCGCCTACGAGCTGCCGACGGAGATCGACGCCGAAGCCACGTCCGCCAAGCTGGAAAACGGCGTGCTGACGCTGGCGCTGGCCAAGAAGAAGCCGGTCGTCACGAGCCGCTCGATCGAAGTCAAGTAAGTGCCTTGTCATTCCCGCGAAGGCGGGAATCCAGCGCTTCCCTGGACGGCCGCATTGCGGCCGTTCTCACTTTCCGAACACCGCTCGCGACCTGCGCGAACACCCAGCCCCAGAACGCGCTGGCCGCCTCTGCGCGCAGCCCGGGCGCCCGCAAGGCCGCCGCTTCCATCCGACGGGCGAAATCCTCTGTGTGCCGGTAGTCCATGGGCCGCTCCTGTGAAGTTGCATTGCGATGGAGGCACTCTAGGCAACGGCACTCACCCCGGAAACGGCGGCCGCCGCAAATCGGTTTTGCGCCGCCTGCAAGCGACGCGCGCCGCCGCTACCATGGCTGCCCATGCGCAACCTGCAGTTCGATGAAATGGCGCTCTATGCTCGGGTGGCCGAACTGGGGTCGCTCTCCGCCGTGGC
>JAJNBO010000356.1 GCA_021156245.1 Ramlibacter sp.
TCGGCGGCGCCAGCCCGTACTTCACGGGGTGGTAGAAACCGCCGCCGTGCACGGCCCACAGCTCGCCGGTGACGCCTTCGTCGCGCAGCTTGGGGTCCGCCGCGGGCGTGAGGCTGCTGTCCAGGAAGACGAAGTAGAAGGAGGAGCCGATCCACGCGATCGCGGTGATCACGTGCAGCCACCGCAGCAGCAGGTTGGCCCAGTCGAGAAGATAGCTTTCCATGGATGCCGTCTATCCGAGGGACCTGCTCACCACCGCGGGCGCTCTGAGCAGAGGAGGGTCGCGCTTTCGTGCGCCGCTGCGACCTGTGGACTGGAGTGTATACAGTTCGGCACGCTCATGGAAGCGGCGCTTGCAGCAGCTGTGCCGCCACCGCGATGGCGATCACTTCCGGCTCCTTCCCTTGCACGCCCGGAACGCCGATCGGACAGGTGACCTGCGCCAGTTCCTGCTTGCGAAAACCGCGTTCCTCCAGCCGGTGCCGGAAGGTCGCCCACTTCGTCTTGCTGCCGATCAGGCCGACGTAAGGCAGGTCGCCGCGTTCGCGCAGGCGCTTCAGGCAGGCGGCCACGATGTCGAGGTCCTCCGCATGGCTGAAACTCATGACCAGCACGCGTGAATGCGGCGCGAGGTCCGCCACCGCCGCCTGCACCGGATCCGAATGCTCGCAACGCACGTTGTCCGGCACCCGCGACGGGAAGATCTCGTCGCGGCTGTCCACCCACGTCACTTCGAAGGGCAGCGTACCGAGCACGTGGACGAGCGCCTTGCCCACGTGGCCGCCGCCGAACAGCGCGACGGGTGCATGGCCGCTGCGCAAGCGCGCCGGCAGGCCCGCCGCATCGGCTGCCGAAAGGCGGTCGAAGCGAAGGTGGACGACGCCGCCGCAACACTGTCCGAGCGCCGGACCGAGGGGATAACGCAACACCGGCTCGCCGCTCGTCTCCGACAATCGGCGCCGCGCCTCCTCGATCGCCTGCAGTTCGAGGTGTCCGCCGCCGATCGTGCCGACCACTGCATCGGCGAAAACCGCCATCCATGCGCCCTTCTCGCGCGGCACGGAGCCCTGCGAGGCGTCGACGCGCACCAACACGGCATCCGCGTGGGCGAGCAAGGACGTGATTTCCTTGACGGGCAGCATCTTGTTTAAATTGCAACCACTGGAAAGAGAACAGCGCGTTTCAATTTGCAGGTCATCATTAACGAGCGAGTCACGGTAGAGGATTCGCCGGGCTTTCGCCCGTCCACGGAGGAGTCCACATGAAGTATCGCCCGTCCCTGCGTCCCCTGACGCCCGCCCTGCTCGGCGCGGCGGCCCTGCTCGCATCCTGCTCGGCCCCGCCACCGGCACAGCCGACCGTCCAGGCGCCCGCGCCGGCGCCCGTCACCCAGGCGCCAGCCACGGTCGCCCTGGCGCCGCAAACCGCACCCGCACCCCGCATGGTGATCAAATCTTCCAACGCCACGAATCCCCGCGCCTACCGTGCCGACGCCGCCGGTCACATCTACGGCCTGAACGAGGCACGCATCTACAAGGGCCGCATGCCCCCGCTGCTGTACGCCATCGGCGTGCTGCAGGTGGAGGTGGACGGCAACGGCCAGGTGCGTCAATTGAGCTGGATGCGCGCGCCGAAGCACGCGCCAGAAGTGATCGCCGAGATCGAGAAGACGGTGCGCTCCGCAGCGCCCTTCCCCGTGCCCGCGAAGATGGGCAAGGTGGTCTACACCGACACGTGGCTGTGGCACAAGAGCGGCCGCTTCCAGCTGGACACGCTGACGGAAGGCCAGGACTGACATTCCCTCACCCCCGCGAAGGCGGGGGGCCCAGAGCTTCCAGGAAGCGCCGCAATGCGGCGCTTTTCTTTTGGTCGCCCCCGTTCCCCGCCTCCGCGGGCATGACGCTACGACCCCCGATACGTCGAATAACTCCAAGGGCTCACCAACAGCGGCACGTGGTAATGCTGGTCGGTATGGGCGACGCCGAAGTCCAGCGTCACCCGGTCCAGGAAGGGTGGATCCGGCAGGTCCACGCCGCGCGCTCGGAAGTACGCGGCCACGTCGAACACCAGCCGGTACGTGCCCTTCTCCAGGCTCGCGTTGTCGAACAGCGGCCCGTCCGGGTTGCGGCCATCCCCGTTGAGCACGAAGCGCTTGACGAGCGCGGGGACGGCCCCGCCCGTCGCATGCAGCTCGACCTGCATGCCGCCCGCCGGCGTGCCGTGCATCGTGTCGAGGACGTGGGTGCTCAGGCCCATGGCGATCTCCGTAGATTGTCCACCGCAGTGTATACAGTTTTCCGCCTACCCGCTATCATGGCCGCATGGAGCCCTCCACGACCCGCACCATCGTCGACGCACTGACGCGGGCCATCGTCGAGCATCGGCTGCAGCCCGGCACCAAGCTGGCGGAGCAGAAGCTGGCGGACCACTTCGGCGTGTCGCGCACGCTGGTGCGGCAGGCGCTGTTCCAGCTGGCGCAGAAGCACCTGGTGAGGATGGAGCCCGCGCGCGGCGCCTTCGTCGCCGCGCCGACGGTGGTGGAGGCCCGGCAGGTGTTCCAGGTGCGGCGCCTGCTGGAGGCCGAAATGGTGCGCCAGTTCGTGCGCGGCGTGACCCCCGCGAAGATCCGCGCGCTGCGCGAGCACATGGCGCAGGAGAAGGCGGCGCTCGGGGATGCGAGCGAGCGCCAGCAGCTGCTGGGCGATTTCCACGTGCGCATCGCGGAACTGGCGGACAACGCCGTGCTCGCCCAGATCCTGCGCGACCTCGTCTCCCGCAGCTCGCTGATCACCCTCATGTACCAGCGCGACAATTTCGCGGCGCACTCGCAGGAAGAACACGTCGAGCTCGTGAAGGCGCTCGCGGCGAAGGACGAGAAGCGCGCCGTCCGGCTGATGGACGACCACCTGCTGCACGTCGAGGAAAGCCTCGCCTTCGACCGTCCCATCCCGTCCCACGACATCTCGCTCGCACTCGCATGACCCAGCACGTTTACGACAACACGGCCCCCTATCCGCGCGACCTGGCGGGCTACGGCCGCAACCCGCCGCACGCTCAGTGGCCCGGCAACGCGCGCGTGGCCGTGCAGTTCGTCCTGAACTACGAGGAAGGCGGCGAGAACGCGGTGCTGCACGGCGACGCCGGCTCCGAGCAGTTCCTGTCGGAGATGTTCAACCCGCCCGCCTTCCCCGACCGGCACATGAGCATGGAGGGCATCTACGAATACGGCTCGCGCGCCGGCGTCTGGCGGCTGCTGCGCGAGTTCGAGCGGCGCGGCCTCCCGCTCACGGTGTTCGGCGTCGGCATGGCATTGGAGCGCTGTCCCGAAGTGACCCGCGCCTTCGTCGAACTCGGCCACGAGATCGCCTGCCACGGCTGGAAGTGGATCCACTACCAGAACATCGACGAGGCCACCGAGCGCGAACACATGCGCATTGCCATGCAGGCCATCGAGAAGCTCACGGGCCAAAGGCCCTTGGGCTGGTACACCGGCCGCGACAGCCCGAACACGCGCCGGCTGGTGGCGGACCATGGCGGCTTCGAGTACCAGAGCGACTACTACGGCGACGACCTGCCGTTCTGGATGAAGGTGTGCAGGACCGACGGCGTCGTGGTGCCGCAGCTGGTGGTGCCCTACACGCTGGACGCCAACGACATGCGCTTCGCGCTGCCTCA
>JAJNBO010000357.1 GCA_021156245.1 Ramlibacter sp.
GGCGCGCAGGATGGAGACGAACACCAGCTTCTTGCCGTCGATGACCTTGGTCCTGGTGGTTTCGAGCGGCGTCTCGATCTCCACCTCCTGCATCGGCATGTCACGCGTGACCTCGTAGGCCATCAGCATGGAGAGTTCGTTCAGCAGGCGGCGGAAGCTGTTGGTGCTGGCTTCCTTGTTCCGCATCAGCGACAGCTTGTGCTGCACCAGCGGGTGGTCGATCACGTGGACGTTGTTGGAGGTCGTCATGGTTGCGTCTTCTTGTCGTTGTCAAAACACGGTGCCGTCGCTGGCCACGTGCAGCGGCGGCAAGCCGCCTCGCTGCTTTTGCGCCAGCTCGCGCCCGGCGGCCCAGGTGCCGCCTTCGAGCACGCAGGCGAGCGGCATGCGGCGCGCGTCGAGGTGCAGCAGGCTGCGCACCTCGACCGCCAGTTCGTCCAGCAAGGCGACCGTGAGCGCGCGCCATTCGACGATCAGTTCGTCGCCCGCTTTCCAGACGCGTTGCGCCGCGTCCCGGTCGCGCAGGCGCAGCACGCCGCTGTCCAGCAACAGGCCGCCGTTGCGGTACTCGGGCAGCGCCGTCAGCTGGTCGACGCCGTGCAGCGTGACGCCGTTCCAGGCGAAGGGCTCCAGCAGCGAGTACGTCAGCCACTGCGACAGCTTGTGGAACGGCACCCAGCCGTCGCTCAGGCCTTCGCCCCGCACCGCCGGGTGGCGCCAGCAATCACCCAGCGGCACGCCGTCGATCGCGTTGCCCGCCGGCCAGATGCCGGAGCAGGTGAGGAGGACCTGCGAGAGGATGTCGTGCGCGGCGACGTCCGCCGTGGCAGGCACCGTCGGTGCGGGAGCCACGATCAGGTCGAAGATGCCGGCAGGGCGCGGGAGCTCCTGCCCGAACACCTCGGGCTGCTCGCGCATCACCTCGCCCAGGCGGCGGAGCAGCACGGCACGCCCTTCGAGTCCGACCATGGGGTTGGCGGGGCCGACCTGGAATGCCGCGCCGAGATGGTCGGTCAGCAGCGCGCGCAGGCCGTCGGCGTCGGCCTGCAACGGGTGGTCCTTGTCGCTGGAGAACATGCCACTGCAGAAAGCGTGGAAGCTGGCGACTCCCAGCCCTTCCGAGCGGGTGAAGGTCTGGCCGGTGGCGGGCTCGGTGTACTTCCAGTCGGTGCCCGCGCCGGCATCGAGCAGGACGCTGACGAAGGCCAGGTCCACCATCGCGCGGGCGCGCACCGCGTTGGGCACGTCGCCGAGCCGGCGCTCCAGCTCCGCGCGGCGGTCCACGCCGCCGGCCTCGAAGTGGCGCCACCGGCTGTGGAACGGGATGTGCAGTTTCGGGTAGCGGCGGCGGGTGGCGTCCGCCACTTCGCGCGCGGCGCCGCCCAGTGCGCCGTCCTCGACGGTGAACCAGGCGGAGTCGCCCGCGCGGGCACGGTCCAGCAACTGGCGGCAGCGTTCGCGGATGGTCGGCGTCATCCGCAACACGCGCGCCGCTTCGTCCGCATGCAGGTTGCCGCCGACGAAATGCGCCTCCTGCGGGGCCGCGTCCGATTCGCGGCTCACAGCGTGCGCCCCTTGGTCGTCTTCAGGGCCTCCGCATCCGGCACGGCGCCGGGCGTGAAATAACCGGCCGCCTTCTTGGCATCCATTTCGACGCGCGCGTCGGCCGGGATCAAGGAGTCAGGGATGTCCACCCGTTCGCCCACTTCGATGCCCGAACCGGTGATGGCGTCGTACTTCATGTTGCTCATGGAGACCAGGCGGTGGATCTTCCTGATGCCCAGCCAGTGCAGCACGTCGGGCATCAGCTCCTGGAAGCGCATGTCCTGCACGCCCGCCACGCATTCGGTGCGGGCGAAGTACTGGTCGGCCGTGTCGCCGCCCACCTGCCGCTTGCGCGCGTTGTAGACGAGGAACTTGGTCACCTCGCCCAATGCGCGCCCTTCCTTGCGGGAGTAAGCCACGAGGCCGACGCCGCCGCGCTGCGCGCCCTGGATGCATTCCTCGATGGCGTGCGTGAGGTAGGGCCGGCAGGTGCAGATGTCCGAGCCGAACACGTCCGAGCCGTTGCACTCATCGTGCACGCGCGCAGTGAGCTCCACCTGCGGAGTCGACAGGTCCTGCGGGTCGCCGAAGATGTAGATGGTCTGTCCGCCGATGGGGGGCAGGAACACTTCGAGGTCGCTGCGCGTGACGAGCTCCGGGTACATGCCCCCCGTTTCCTCGAACAGCACCCGGCGCAGGTCCGACTCGGAGCAGCCGAAGCGCTTGGCCACGCCCGGCAGCCACCACACCGGCTCGATCGCCGCCTTGGTCACGACCGCCGCGCCGCCTTCGGTGAGGAACTTGCCGTCCGGCTTGAGCCGGCCCGCCTGCAGGGCTTCGATCACCTCCGGCAGGATCACGTGCGCCTTGGTCACCGCGATGGTCGGGCGGATGTCGTAGCCCGCGGCGAGTTCGGCAGAGAACACGTCGGCGACGGTGGCGCCCCAAGGATCGAGGCTGACGATCTTGCCGGGATCGGTCCACTGCGGGTACGGACCGATGCGGTCCGTGGGGGAGGTGTTGGTGAGGTCGGCCTTGTGCTCGCGGTTGAGGGCGCCGGCCGCCACGGCGAGCGCGCGATAGACGCTGTACGAGCCGGAGTGCGTGCCGATGACGTTGCGATGCGCGCGCTTGGTCGTGGTGCCGACGATGGGGCCGCGTTCGGCCGGCGTCGCGGCGCCCCATTGCAGGGGCAGGGCGCCGTGGCCGCCGGCGTGCGAGGTCAGCCGGATGTGGCGGGGGGACGGTGCTTCGGGCGGCATGGTGGAACCCAGTGGCAAAAGGCCACTCTATCAAAGCGACGCACAGCGGGCTATCGGCGCCGCTTTCCGCCGAGGATGCTCCCGAGCACCCCGCGCGCAATCTCGCGGCCCACCGAACTACCGATGGTGCGGATCGCCGACTTGGCGAAGCTCTCCGCCAGGCCTTCGCGCTTGCCGCCGCGCGGGCCGGTGGAGCCGAACAGCACGTCGGACAGCCCGCCCATGACGCCGCCGCTGGCAGTCGTCGCGCCGGCCGCGCCGCCGGTGCTGCCCGCCGCGCCGGCAGCGGCCGCGGCCTCGGCGCGCACCTTGAGCTTTTCGTAGGCCGACTCGCGGTCCACCGCCTTCTCGTACACGCCGGCCACCAGCGAGCCGGCCATCAGCGCCTTTCGCTGCTCCGGCTGGATGATGCCGATCTGGCTGCCTGGCGGAATGACGTAGAGCCGCTCCGTGATGGTGGGGCGGCCCTTGGCGTCCAGGAAGCTCACCAGCGCCTCCCCCACCGCCAGCTCCGTGATCGCCGCCTCGATGTCCAGGCCCGGCTTCGGCCGCATGGTTTCTGCGGTCGCCTTGACGGCCTTCTGGTCGCGCGGCGTGAAGGCGCGCAACGCGTGCTGCACGCGGTTGCCCAGCTGCGCGAGCACGCTGTCGGGAATGTCCAGCGGGTTCTGGGTGACGAAGTAGACGCCGACCCCCTTGGACCGGACCAGCCGCACGACGAGCTCGATGCGCTCGACCAGCGCCTTGGGCGCCTCGTCGAACAGCAGGTGGGCCTCGTCGAAGAAGAACACCAGCTTGGGCTTGTCCGGGTCGCCGATCTCCGGCAGCGTCTCGAACAGCTCCGACAGCATCCACAGCAGGAAG